>CAZFSQ010000126.1:0-6471 GCA_964521975.1 uncultured Oligoflexales bacterium
TTTAATACTCGGAGGAAAACTTGCTCCAGCAAAGAGACCATTCGGGTAGAACATAATTAAATAGCCATCCAACACTTTTATCTTTCTGCCATTCGCAAGAAAAAATTCATTTCTCTCAGCATTTTGTTGATTTTGAATAAAAGACGATTTAATGACACCATTTTCATAAAATTGAGTTCCACCAGATAAATGAATATTCTGTCCTCTGATTTTAAACAATTGATTGCCAATATATATTTGTTGTAATTGCCCATTTTCATATAATTTAACAAAACCAAATACATTAAATTCATTGACCCCAATTTTTTTCTTAACCGAACCATATAAATTTCCTTCCTTTACAGAACCAGCATCATAGAAATTTAAATTCTGATCTATGTGCCATGCAAATTCTTGATATTTTACAAATTGCGGTGTAGCAAATCCAGCAAGTTTAAGAGCGGTGATCATCGTAGGGATTACTTTTTTTTCATTGATACTTAAGATAGCGGCATTAAGAAAGCGAGCTTTTCTTGAGTTAACATGATTTGCACTAATTGCCTGCCCCAAAACAATTTCGTGCATAATAAGAGCAGCTTTATTAATTTCGCCAATTTTTTCCCAAAGTGGTTTATTGATCGTGTATCTTTTGTCTTGAGGAAGGCTGGGTTCTGCTTGGACAGCTAATTGTTTCAATACACAGTTTGCTTGAATTGTTGTTGGTCCTGTATCTGGAATATCGACAAGATCATTTTCCGTAAATTCTACCTGATCCATAAAATTATTTATTAGAACTCGATACCATTTCGCCATGTCACTGAAAGGAATTTCCATGATTTTTAAAATATTTTCTAAACGTACTTCATAAGTTTGTTGCGTATTTTCTATTCCCAAATTGTGCGGATAATTAAATCGCGTCCTCCCTTCATATAAATCGAGTAATTCATACGTGTGATCTTTTCCATTATTACAGACGACAATATCGCCACCATTTCCTCGTTCGTCTGACCAACCCAAGCTCGACATCATCAAAAAAACTATGCCACTCATTTTCCTTCTCATAAAAAACCTCCTGTTAATTTTTTGTTACCGGAATAAATTGGATATTAAGATTGTAAACTTCCTCTTTTTTTCCATCTTCCATAATAGCTTGAAATTCACGCCTAAAATTTTTTATTAAATCTTTAGCATCTCTCATTTTATTAGGGTTAATAGCTACAGAAATACTGGTTATATCTCGCAACTCAACTGGAATTTCTTCTAACGCAGAGATTGCTTGTTCTAATGTTTGCTTATGCGATCTCCGCAATGCAGATGACGGAATGTCGTGGGTTGTGGATAAATTTTCATTGATTCTTACATATTGCTCATTGATTTTTTTTATTAAGCCGACTCTCTCTAACCTTGAGAGTGTTGATTCAACTTCAACTGAAGTTATTCCTAGACGTTTTGCTATCCATTTACTATTCGATTGAAAATTTGAAGTCTTCATCAAACCTAAAACAGCGTAATGCTGCCAATCAGACACTACATAAAACACGTCGGGGTCAATTGTTTTGAACTTCTTCAAATTTTTTTTGTGCAACGAAGTATCTGAAGCAGCACACCCCATTTTTTCTGATAATGCTAAATTCAAAAAAGAATGGCGTTCGTCAGGTAAAAAATCTAACCGATTTAAAATTTTATGAGCCGATTTAAATGAAAGACTTCTCTTACCTTTTAAAATATCTGATAACGATCCAGGCGAAAGACTTAACTTCTTAGCAAATGCCCGCAAAGAGTATTGCGGATTTTTTTGTTTACCTTCACGATATAATCCGATCAACCAATCGCGAACATTTTGATATAAAAGGACTTCAGCCATAAAACATTACTATCCCTGTCATGTTTTCTCTAATTTAAAATATTACTCTATTTCAAATGATAAAATTAAATCACGTTGATGTAAATGGATTTTAGAACAAAGTGTTCCAAAAAACGGAACATTGGTTTTTACTTCACTTCACGAATATAAATTGGTTGTGGCAATTCCCTTGAAAACCCATTTGGCCAATGGGTGAGAATTTTTTTTGTTATCGAATTCACCATCATTTTAAAAGACCGCTCATCATTTAAATACTCAATTTCTTTATCTTTCAATTCTGGAAAACTTGATAATTCAGACCATGCAAATAAAACAATTATTTTTTTAAAAATAAATTCATTTTTTTGATGGCTGGAAAAATCTAGCGATATTGTTTTGTTCTCAAAAAAACAGAACCCTTTGTGAGATGTGCTACGTAAAAAAATAGCTTCATCATCTTTTTTTTCGATACCCATAAGATGAGAAATCCCCAACGTTAAAATGTTTTTTGAGCATCCAGCCATCAGACCATAGACAAAAGATAATCCCACCTTAATTCCCGTGAACGATCCAGGACCAATACCCACACAAATTCCATCTAAATCATTTACTCGCAGGTTCAATTTCTCTAATAATTGAGCGAGTTGTACATCCAGAGCATTCATGTCATTTTGCTGCTCAACCAAGGTTATTTCATAATTAGCTATATTTTTTTCATCAAAAACCAAGATCCCCATTATTAAAGAATGGGTGGCCGAAATCGTAGAATCTAAAAAAAGAATTTTTTTATGATTAACTTTCATCTGGAATATTGCAGCATAGTTCTATAGGATTTTAAATACGTTTTTTTTGGGCCCCATAGTTAAATGGATATAACGTGGCTTTCCTAAAGCTAAGTTCGCAGTTCGATCCTGTGTGGGGCCGTTACAAATCTAGTGATAATTGAATTGGAACTTTATTAACCCCGCTCAGTGTTAAGGTAGGTTTATTCGTATCGGAAATTAAATCTTTTGGAATCATTAATTCGATGTTTCCATTTTCATCTGTTACGCCAGAGGCTAAAAGTTCTAATTTTTTATCCAGAGTAATAGATGCTGTGATATGAGATTCTCCAGTAGAAACTGTGACAGACCAATGCTGATCTAATTTCTTTACCTCATGCGTTTCTTGAATTTCTGATGGTAAATCCGTGCGAAGGATGAGAGATGGATCACCAAAGATATGCCATGTTTGAAAAGTTTCTTCCGCCCGAAAAGAATTATCTTCTAAAACAGCAATCGAAGCATTCATCATTAAAGCTCCTACGCTATAAATTTGTTTCTTAAGTAGCAAATCAACAATTCTGTTTTGGCCAATTGTTGGAGGTGTCCATGCTTGATTCGTTGATGCCGCGAAGACAGCAATGGCCCCCTTGGGTTCATTGACAGACCCAACTTTCAACCATCGTTCAGCAAAACTATCCGAGCTTGGATGATCAAAACTTCCGATGAGACAAGCGGCGTTGATAATCACAGGCAGCATCATTCCATTATGCAAAAACTCAAGATCATCATTTTTAAGTAAGCTATCGTCTTGCGTACCTAATGTATTCCACTGATCATGTAAACCATGACCTATGTAATTGACAAAACTTCGTCCTTCATTGATAACATCAGCAATTAAATCTCTATTGAGAGCGTCAGGTAAATACAGTTGATCGACCTCATCATAAAAATTATTTTCAATGAGTTTAAGCCGCATTTTTTCTGCTCTTTCCGCATCCGATGGAAATCCCTCATCCGAGGCAAAACCCGATGCTTTTTTATACCAACCTCCATCGCGATCTGGTTTTTTTTCATAGTTAATCGTCTTAGTGAGAATTGTTTGAAGCTCTTGAGAATTTTTAACAGACATTCTTCCGACAATAAGATCGGGATAACTATCATCACCAGACACGAGTGAATACATAGGATCAGCAGGATTATCGCGAGCATTTCTAACTGTACCGATATGATAAGGAAGCAACTCGGAATCACCTAATAGAATTACAAAAGTTAATTTTTTATTCTGCTCATAAAAATTTTGAATGAATTTTTTTATCTCTTGGTGCGTTGCCCCAATCGTTGAAATTTTTTGTGCGTAGACTTGGTGACCTAATTGTTTTTTCCAAAGAATAAAATCTTGTAAATCACTCTCAAAGTTATCGTGGTAAATAATTAAAATATCACCCTGTTCATTAAAAAATTTATTTTCATCTGCCACGGTGTTTGAAATCTCAAATTTTATAGAGTGAGTGACTAAAAGATCGTTTGAAATTAAATCATACTGAAAAGGGTGAAACTCCAGATTGATTCCTCTCGTTTCATGAATTAAAAATGGTTGTGAAGTTTCTAGCATTTGATAAGGAAATTTTTTAAGAGCGGAACGCTTGGGTAGAGAATTAATTTTTGATTCGTTACGATCAAGTTCTCCTCGGCTTAACGCAAGTTCTCCAAAATTATATGTTTGTTGATGAGAAGAAATTATTTTCACTGTGGGTTTAGCATCTTTAGGAATCATAAATAACTTATTTAGTTTGGGTAACTCAGGAAATCCTAGCTCTCGAATTGAGTTGAGGTCATCAACGCTAATTTGTTGCTGATTCCATTCAAAATAATTGATAAAAATTTCAACGCTCGTTTTATTAGGATCTGTTTCGATGATGTTCATATTCCAAGCTGATGAGTTTTCGGTGTTTTCGTGAATGAAAATTTTTTCGCTAAATGCCGAAGAGGCTGACCAGCCAAATAAGATGATAATAGTGCTTTTCAAGCAATTCATTATCCTTTTATCGGAGGAAACTAGGCAAAAATTAACTAGCCATTTCCAATACTGCTAAAAGTGTATAAACTGTGGGTTTTAATTCGTGTTATGAAATTTTTATAAGGAATATTTTATGAACTACCAAAACACACTATCGGACAGAAAAGTTGCCTATTTTTCGATGGAGATCGCCCTTGATCCAAGCGTTCCGACTTATAGTGGAGGATTGGGCGTTTTGGCGGGTGATACATTGAAGGGAGCGGCGGATATGCGTGTGCCACTCGTTGGCGTGTCACTCATTTATCGCAAAGGATATTTCAAACAGTCGCTCACCCACGATGGGATACAAAATGAATCACCTGTTAGCTGGCAACCCGACACAACATCGCTAAAAAAATTGCCTGAAAGTTTTTCTGTGACAATAGCTCAGCAGAAAATTATTTTTCATGCCTGGCAATGGGTGATAGAGGGATCGGAAAGTCGGTTTCAAGTCCCTGTTTTTTTTCTTGACGCATCTCACGCAGATAATCCTGATTGGGTGCGTGGGTTAACAGATTCACTATATGGTGGTGATTCAACCTATCGCCTGGGCCAAGAAATGTTATTAGCTCTTGGGGGAAAAGAATTACTAACGCAATTAGGATTCGATCGCGATTTTTCATGCAAATTTCATATGAATGAAGGTCATGCTGGGTTCTTAAGGTTAACGATTTTAGAGGAAGTTGAGAAGAAGTTAGAAAATAAATCGTGGAACGAAAAAATAAACGCAGTAAAACAAAAAATGATTTTTACAACGCATACACCCGTTCCGGCTGGACATGATAAATTTCCATTACCCCTTGTTAAAGAATGGGTCAGCCAAGAATATTTTAACTACTTAACAAAATTAAATTTGCTTGAGCATCATGAACTCAATATGACACACCTGTGCCTTGCTTTGTCATCATTCGCGAATGGCGTTGCAAAACGACATAAAGATGTTTCCTTAGACATGTTTCCCAATGAAAAAATATCAGCGGTGACGAATGGTGTGCATGGAGAAACTTGGACAGCAACAGCAACGCAAAAAGTTTTTGATGAATATATTCCTGAGTGGAAAAAAGATAATCAATATCTTCGATGGGCTTATGATATTCCCAAAGAAAAAATTTGGCGGGCTCATCAAGACAATAAAAAAATGTTATTCGATACGATCGAAAAAAGAACGGGAAAAAAATTCAAACAAAATGTTTTCACTCTAGGATTTGCTAGGCGTTCGACAGAATATAAACGGGCAATGCTTTTATTGAATGATCCAGAGAAATTAATTCAAATGGCAAAAAAATACTCTGGCTTACAAATAGTTTTCGCAGGAAAGGCTCACCCAAAAGACCAAAGAGGAAAAGATATTATTCATGAGGTGCATCTTGCGGGAGAAAAGTTAGAAAAAAATGGAGTGGGTTTTGTATTCTTAGATAATTATGACATGAATTTGGGTTTGCTTTTAACTTCAGGTGTTGATGTGTGGCTTAATACTCCATTGAAACCCCTCGAGGCTTCAGGAACCAGCGGCATGAAATCCGCACTGAATGGCGTTCCAAGTTTAAGTACACTTGACGGTTGGTGGGTTGAGGGATGCGAAGAAAATGTTACAGGTTGGGAAATTTTGGATGAGAGTCAGCCTCCAGAAGGATTTTCAGTGAAGAATGAAGATTGTGTGAAGGCATCTAAAAATTTATATGAAAAATTAGAAAATAAAATTTTACCACTCTATGAAAAAAGTGTGCATGAGGAAAACGGTGGAGAATGGGCACATATGATGCGAAGCGTAATTTCGCTTAATGGGAGTTATTTCAATACACATCGAATGGTGATGCAGTATCAGCAGG
>CAZFSQ010000127.1:0-6464 GCA_964521975.1 uncultured Oligoflexales bacterium
ACAATTTCTCGTCAAGGATATGATGTGGCTTTGGATGATACGATGCGAAGTCAATTGCAAAAAGACCCTAGTATTATGTTCGAGGGAGAATATTCTGAGGATGCTGAAGAAGGTGCTTATGCTGCCTATTGTGAAGCGGGTGGAGAAATCGCTGTGATTAGCGAGCTTGCCGAAGTCAAACATGATTTAAAATATGAAAGCACTTTGGATGAATTGTTTCCTGAATTTATTAATCTCATGTCACCTGCGACAGCAAAAAAATCGGTGCATTATGGCGGTGAGCGAGTTAAAGAAAAAACAAACAAAGCATTGGATTTAGGGATCATGGTCTGTGGTGTTGTGAATGGCAGTAAGGGGTCAGTGTATTGGATTTATTTTTTTATGCCTCTTGCGTTTTGTCTTTATTTTAGGAGAAAAGATGATTAAAAAACTTTTTTTTATTTTTATGTTTTTTATAAGTATAAAAATTCATGCAGAAACTGTTTTTGATTCTGGTTTTTTTGTTTACTCTAAAGGTACAGGTTCTGCGGATGTGAAAGAACGATCGACAGTAGTAAATACTTTGTTTGCATATAATTGGTTATCAGCGAGTCAGTTTTATTATGGATTGCGATTAAATGTAGATACGAATTACAGCAAAGTGACAGAAGGTGACGCAGCACTCAATATTTTATCAGGTGTGGGTTTGAATTTTGGGATGAGTGATTTTTCGCAGGGATGGCTTATGGGAGGAATTGCACAATATTCCCCTACAGATCGTTATAGCGGAAGCTTTACTTATACTCGCTATGGTGGGATCGGTTACGGAGTAGAGTTTGGATATTTATATTCGGTAGGCAATGCGACTATTGGACCGCGACTCACTTATATGATACAAAATTTTACAAAGGAAAAAGTTGGGACTGATTTTGCTAAATTAAATAATACGATTGAAATTTCACAAATCACTCCTTACTTTACTTATTCAATAAAAATGTAATTACAAAAAATTTGGAGAATTTTTTATGAATCAAGAACAGGCCATCATCAATGTTCTTAAAGGTCTTGTTATCGACGGTGTTCATTTTGCTAAATCAGGTCATCCGGGTGGACCGCTATCGAGCATGGATTTTGCGTACACATTGTTTCATGATCATCTTCGCTTTGATCCAGATGATCCAAAATGGATGGGGCGAGATCGTTTTATTTTATCAGCGGGGCACGAGTCGATGCTGCTCTATTCTTTTTTATATATGATCGGTTGGCTAGAAATAAATGATTTGAAAAAATTTCGTCAACTTCATTCTAAAACACCCGGACATCCTGAAAATACACGAACACTTGGAGTTGAATGTACCACAGGCCCGCTAGGTCAAGGCTGTGCAATGTCGGTTGGTTTTTCAATTGCTGGGTTACATTATCAAAAAGTATTGGCTGAAAAATTATTTCAACAAAAAATATTTGTCCTCGCAGGTGATGGTGATATGCAAGAGGATGTTACTCTTGCCAGTGCTTCTTATGCAGGGCATTTAAAATTAAATAATCTCATTTGGTATTACGATAAAAATGATTGTCAAATATCTGGAAAAATAAGTCGCACAGTATCCGATGATTTTCAAAAAATTTATGAAGGTTTTGGTTGGGATGTCATTCATGTTGATGGACATGATCGCAAAAACATTTCAGTGATTTTAAAAGATTTGCGACAGAAACAAGATCGACCTACATTGATTATCGGCAAAAGTGTTATGGCTCAGGGAACGTTCTCGATGGAAAACAGCCATCACACGCATGGTGCTCCATTGCCAAACGATGAGAGATTAAAAACAAAAGAAAAATGGGGGATGCCTAAAGATCAAGATTTTTATGCTCCTGCTGAAATTATTTCTAGTTTTAGAAAGTGTTTTGACGAAAAAAATAAATGGGTGAGTGAGTGGAAAAATAATTTTAATTCATTAATAAAAAATAATTCATCACTTGAAAAAAAATGGCAGGAATATTTTGGAAAATTCGATGCGAATACTTTACCTAAAATAAAATGGGATACGACAAAAGCAGTCGCCTCGCGAAATGCCTTTGGTGATATTCTTGAAAAGTGGTCAGAGGGTTGTCCTAAAATTGTGGGAGGGAGTGCTGATCTTGAACCCTCCAATATGACCGATGCGTTTGCAAAAAAAGTTGGTGATTTTAATTCTGAAAATCGCGATGGAAGAAATTTTGCGTTTGGTGTGCGAGAGTTTCCCATGTCAGCGATTTGTAACGGGATGGCTTTATTTGGTGGTCTTATTCCATTCGACGCAACGTTTTTAAGTTTTTCTGATTATTCACGACCAGCCTTAAGATTGGGGGCAATTCAAAATGTGGGAGTGATTCACGAATTTACTCACGATTCATTTTATTTGGGAGAAGATGGTCCAACTCATCAACCTGTTGAACATGTAATGTCTTTGCGATTAATTCCTAATTTTTATTTGATGCGACCTGCCGACGCGATTGAGACAGAAAGTTATATGCGAATTGCGATGGGATTAAAATTTCCTTCAGCCATTTGTTTAAGTCGTCAGAAACTTCCATTTTTAGATCGTAGTGCTATGGCAGATATCAATAATATTTCCAAAGGAGCTTACACCTTAAAAAAATGTGACAATCCTAAGATAACTTTTCTAGCAACAGGGAGTGAAGTTTCTTTGGCAATTAGTGTTGCACATGAAATTGAAAAACGTGGTTGGGCCAAAGAAATTCAGATTGTTTCAATGCCGTGTTGGGAAATTTTTGAAGAGCAATCTCAAGAATATAAAGCGAGTGTGATCAAAAAAGATTGTCCATTATTTGTTTCTATTGAAGCGGGTAGGACATTGGGATGGCAAAAGTATACAGGGAATAATGGTATTAATATTGGGATAGATCATTTCGGTGAGAGTGCTCCGATGGAGGCTCTGGCGGAATGTTTTGGATTTACGGTTGAGAAGGTTTTGGAGCAAATCAGAACTAAGTTCTGATGAAGTAACTATTTTTAATTATTGTCTAGCAGGTACAGCGGGTGGCTCTTCTTCGATTACAACATCTTCATTTTCTAACGTATTGAGATTGTCTAAGTGAATAGCCGTATCCAAAACAATCCACTCATCATCAACGTTCGATGCAAAATAGGTACAAGTTGTTTCGTTTATTTTATTGATCTTGATTGTGGAGGAAAACTCATGATGTCTTCTCTTAAGATCATCTAGGATTTTATTTTTTTGTCGCGTTAATAATTTTTTTGCTTCTCTTGCTGCTGGAATAAAAAATGAGTCATCATCACGAGTCTTAACCAAGTTAACGAGCAGTAAATATCGAGAAGTATTTTCTCGTTTTTTTTCTCGGATATACTGTGAAATAGAGTCCGTCACAAAAGTTGCAAGTGTGCCGTTTTGAAGGGTTTCATCTTTTTTAAAAGAAAATTCAAAAGGAGTCAGACAATGTAAATAACGCTGATCAAAATAAAGATCTCGTTCGGAAATTTTAATACTTGCTCGGCTTTTTTTTGAACCTTTTTCAAGATCGAGATCAGAATGATAAATATAGTGATGACCTTCATAGGCAAAAATGAGGGTTCCAAATTTTAGGTGTTCATAAAAAGATCCGTAAGAATGTGTTGAAACAGTTTTCCAAAATTTTTCTTCTTTAGGTTTTTCAATAACAATTCTTTCGGAAGGTTTTTCGATGACAATCCGCTCGGATGGTCCAATGACCACAATCGCTGGATATGGGTAAGGATAATAATATCGAGGATAAGGATGATAATAATAGGGATTAACCGAATAAATCCATTCTTGTGAGTATGCAAATCCTAACATTGTAATAAAAGTTGCAATAATAAATTTCATAGCGATGCCTCCAATTGTTGGATGATTAAAATACCCTGCAAAATCGTAGACTGTCAAAAGGTTTGATATGCTAGATGTTGTTTTTTTTAGTTTTTCTTAAGCGATCTAAGGTTCCCGATAACTTCGCGATGGCATATCATTGATAATAAGATCGCCTATGTAATATGAGTTATACTGTGAATAATAACGCACACCAGAATCAACGATTGTTTTTTGCCACGTCCCATTAATATTTGTTATATAATATAAATACTTCTTTGGTGAATAAAAATCAGGATGATCATCATGAGAGTCATAATTTATGAGTGATGAATAAACAATGTGAGCTTTATTTTTTTTATCTACAGCAATAACACTCTCAAAAAAATTCTCAATTTTTTCTCCGGTGTATTCTGCTTGGTCTATCTGAGTGATAGTAAAATGATCATTTCCAGCATTTTTATAAGCATATTGCAAAGCATTTGGCCCGGTAGTTCCATTACCATTATCAAGATAATCAGCAGGTAGAATAATGGACGGATCGTTTTTCTGATAAACAATGTGAACGCTAAGATCCTCTGCAACTTTTGCAGAAATTTTTCTTATCAGACTCGACGCTCCACACATATCATTCACCACTTCATCCACGAATGTATTATTCCATCCTGTTCCGTCAAATCTCGTGTGATAAAGACCACATTTTCCTGAGGCGTTGAGACAATAATAAGCCAAATGGTTGTCGCTATTTTTGTCGATGGCTATTGCGGGAGCTTGTCCATTCGGAGTTCCTAAAATAACATTGGGACATGATTCATTTTCTATAACATTCCGAGTCAATACTCCATGATTAAAATCAAGCAACTCAGCTCCTCCTTCTTGCATATAATTGAGAAATTTTATAGAGTCATGAACATCATCAAAAGTTGAAATGTTTTTATCTAATATTGGCCATAGAGTAGTTTCTGAAAGCGGATTGAGCCGAAAAAGTGTAGAGGAATCGTTCACAATTCTACTAATTTTGAAGCCATCAGTAAAATTCAAAATCATTGCTGCGTTGTTTGGATTATTTCCAACATTGTATGATTTAAGCTCACTCCATGTTTCTGATAAATCACCATTTTCCATTTCTTCAAAAATCCAATTTCCATTCTTAATATATCCATGATAGATCTGTAGAGATCGAGTTAGTGCAACATGAGGGAAATTATTTTTATCCAAATCAAATGAAACGTGATATTTGTCATCAAATTGACCTGAATCACCATGATCAGAAATTTTATATAGAGACCAATTTCCAACAGTTTTTACACCATAGAATACTCCAGTATTAGGAACCATATCATAATCAGCGGTGCCATATACCAAATGCAGCGTCGGAATATCTGGTGACGGAGTTGTGACTTCACAAGTTAATCCTGGTGATGAATCTGTCGGGATGCGATTATTTTTTGCACACACACGAAAATAATAAGTTCTTTCTGTGTGTAAATTACTTAACAAATAACTCCGAGAAATTCCCGTCAAATCAGCGATGCTACTTTCTTCATCACAACCAATATCATTTTCTATTTTTGTTTTGTCTTCACTATAAACAATTTTAAATGCTGAGACTGATCCACCGGGCAATCCCCAATTGAGTGAGATGGATGTCGATGATGCCGGAGTACATTCAAGTTGTTCGGGGTTTTTAGGGCGTGGATAATAAATTTCTGTCTCGGTTAATTTACTGTTTTTAATTTCCACCATTTGAAAATCCAAAGTTGACCCCGATGCTTTAAAAGAAACCACACCATTTTTATCAGCAATATTTTTTCTAATAAGCAAATCACTTTGCGTAATCAATTGCGATTTTTCATTGCCTTCATCATCCATTGTTCGCACGACAATTCCCAAATTATTTTTTTTGCTTAAAATTTCTTCGTCGATATTGATATGGACGCTATAGTTATCTTTTAAATAACTCGCGTCAATTTCATGATCATCTTCATCTGTCAGCGTTATGGTTGAACCTTGGCCTAATAACACGGCACTACCAGGAATCCCCAACGTAAATTCTTCGCGAATTTTATCCAATTTAATTTTAGGATTTATTTTCTGTGCAACTAATCCATCGGGAGCAAAAATATTGATACCTCTTTCTTCATCATAAACAGCGGCCGCAGCAGAAGAGTTTTCTTCTTGGGACGAATATTCCGTCGTGGACTCTTGCGAAGAAGTTGTTTCTGATTCTGTTGCTTTTTCCTTCTCCGTAGATGATTTTCCACTACGTTTATCCGTCTTACTCTCAGAGCATGAGTGAAATAATATTAAAGATAGAAATATAAAAAATCTCATTCTGATTCTCCTGTTTTAGATAGATTACCCATTCATTAAGATTCGGTAGATTACTGAACAATCTTTATTAAAAATTATGCTGACGAGTTTTTATCTGTCTAAACTTTTGACAGTGTGTGTGTGGTCAATTTTTTAGTTTATTAATATCATAATGTTAGTCTTACTCTCTTAGGGTACCAATCTTGCATTATACATAAGGCTATGCCTAAAATTTATAGACACATTGTAGTTCTTTATGTTGGGATTATCACGTCATGTGGTCTTTCTATAAAAGACCCCAAGAAGAAATCCCCTTTTGTACAAAAT
>CAZFSQ010000128.1:0-6438 GCA_964521975.1 uncultured Oligoflexales bacterium
TTCGTCTTAGAAGCTCTCTCGATCACCAAAAGCAAGCATTTAAAACCAATCTTTCAAAAACTATTGCTGGGGGGAAACTCACTGCTGAATCAAATTTTGACAATGTGGATGCATTCAATCCTGCTTTATTTAAAGATCTACAAGATAAAAAGAAAACTTATTCAATAGGAATGGAAAAAACATTTTAAAAAATGATTTATGAAAATTGGCAACTCCATTGATATCGGTCATCACCAAAAAACAGATGAATTTTCTGCGAATCGAGCTTCTTTACACAAAAACCAAACCCATGAATATGCCCTAGTTCCAACTTTTTATGAAAAATTTCCTACGGAACCTCCACTTCCCTTACAACATCCATTTTTAAAAATTGATCAACATGCTTCCTATTTTCAGGCTCTTTACGACATGGATTTGATGGGAAAAAAATTTATAAAATTAATTCGTAAACAAGGCTTAGAAAAAGATATCGTTTTCAGAAGATGGAAAAGAGAAGAGTGGGACGTTCTTATGCAATATTTGCATGAGATAAGATTGAAAGAATTTGCCGATAAAGCCGAAGAATTTAAAATTCGTTTGCATCATCTGAGAGAACAGTTCAAAGCTAAAGATATTCAACACGAAAAAGAAAAAAGCAGAATCGAGGAAAAGTCAAAATTGTATCTTGAAATGCAACTCACACGATATCGTGAGGAAGGAATCGAAGTTGCAAAACTAGCGAAACAACTCCAAGAAGAAATCAAAGCCATCGTCAAAAAATATCAAGAAGATATTGTTTTCTATCGTGCTCGTCATAGTGAACGGGCTAAGTGGGAAGAGAACCAGCTCCACGAAATTGACGCAAAAAAATTGGAGTATACCTATTTTCATAGGGACAGAATTAAAAAACAAATCAAAGATCACATTGCTTTTCTACGAGAAGAAACCAAAAAAATTATTCAAGATGAGGTTGCTTATAGAAAATTTATCTATGAAGAGAGAAATAAAAATGTAGCGGAGTTGCAAGAATATTTGAAAATGATGCTTTTTAAAGCATCTGATCTTTCCAAATTATTTATGCTCTATCGGCGTGATGCACAGTTTGAGCATGAACATGATTTAAAAGAAGACTACCAATGGTTTGTCGATTTTTTATTGAAGTGGCGAGCTGATCAAAATGAATTTTATATCAATAAAAAAATTAATTGGCAGGAACAAAAGAACCATTTTTTTACTGTTCACTTTCAGATTTTGAAAGAGAAATCCCAATTATTATCTGAACGTCGGGAAGATCAAGTAGAGGCTTCTAAGGCATTTACTCATCTTTTACGTCTCAGTAAATTTGAGCATGAAGAAAAATTGAAACTTGATAATGAACGTGTTGATAAAGAACATGATTTCAAACGCTATAAACATTCACGACTTTTATTTGATGCTATGATCCATCATCGACTTTTAGATAAAGCCATGACAAGTATACTGTGGGCGATTTCAGATCGGGAAAAAAATCTTGAAATCATTCTCCATGAACAACGTCACCAACACCGACTGGATGATCTGGAGTTAGTCGAGAGAGCCAAGCGATTGCGAGAACACTATCGCGAGCAAAAAAATTTAATGAATGAAGCTCAGAAACATTACAGTGCATTTTTTGATGTCTTGATTCTAGATAAAAAACAAGAGCGAAATATGGTCAAAAAAATTAAAGAACATTTGAATGAGTATTCCAAGACATTTGAAGTTTTGGCTGAAAAGGCTTTTTATGATGACATAGCAACCAAAGACGAAATGAAGGAACGGATATTTGATAGTTTCTATATCAAAGTTTTTCAAACCCTCCATGATGTTAAAATCAGGCAATCGGTAGCCATGAATTGCAACCAAAATTTGTGGGAGATGCAATTTAAAGTTGCTGGGGGTCAACTGGCAAACTCGATAGCAACTGGATACCATCACCAGTTGCGTACTTCTTTATATATGCCAAGACTGGAAGTGGAAAATATGCCAACCGTTAAGAAAGTATTGGGGAATAGATTTAAGCGAGTAAAGAATGGGTATAAAGTGTAATTTCATACAGCATCTTTTTACCAATTATTTACAATTGAATTATATCGCGATATAATTCAGTTATGTTGAAAAGATTTATTAATCTAGCAAAGTTAGATGGTTGTACATTTTTTTTGTGGGGACCGCGACAGATTGGCAAAAGTACTTTATTACGAAACACTTTCTCAGAGACCCCAATATTCAATTTACTTAATAGTGATACCTATCAAAGATTATTAACGCGACCCTCATTACTCAGAGAAGAAGTACTCGCATTATTCGCAGATAAATCTAAAAAAACCCCTAAATTTATCATCATTGATGAAATTCAAAAACTTCCGCAACTCACAGATGAAGTTCATCTTCTTATTGAAGAACATCAAATTAATTTTTGTCTGTGTGGCTCATCGGCAAGAAAATTACGCAAAGTTCATGCAAATATGTTAGGGGGAAGAGCTATTCGCCGAGAACTTTTTGGTTTGGTATATCCTGAAATTGAACAAGATTTTGATTTAACCAGGATACTAAATCGTGGAATATTACCGTCACATTATCTTAACGAAAACTACTCTGAATATTTATCATCCTATCTTGGGGATTACCTCAAAGAAGAAATTGCTGCCGAGGGGTTGGTGCGTAATCTTCCATCCTTTGCTCAGTTTTTACAAGCAGCTTCTTTTTCCGATAGTGAAATTCTTGTCTATAAAAATGTAGCTTCAGATTGTGGGGTTTCACTAAATACCGTCAGATCTTATTTTGAAATTTTGCAAGATACTTTAATTGGAAGATTTGTTCATGCCTACACTAAAAAGGCAAAAAGAAAAGTAATCCACGCCCCTAAATTTTATTATTTCAATGTTGCTCTCGTCAATATTCTAACAAAACGCGGTCATGTAATTCCTGGCTCTTTAGGCTTCGGTAAAGCATTTGAAAATTGGATTTTTCATGAAGTAAATAGTTTTATTCATTATAAGAATAAAAATGTTGAAGTAACTTACTGGCATTTAGCAGATTCAGGAGCCGAAGTTGATTTTATTATCGGTGATTTCGATGTGGCTATTGAAGTAAAAAGCTCAAGCAACATAGATAATAGAGACCTAAAAGGTCTTCGTGAACTTGAAAAAGAGCATCCAAAAAAAGTAAGAAGAAAAATTGTCGTTAGTTGCGAAACTAATGCTCGACTTACAGATGATCAAATTCATATTATTCCCGTTAAAGAATTTTTAATAATGCTTTGGGGAAATGAAATTTTTTAATTTCGGCTGTACATACTTTTGACAGTTTTAAAATACTGTCAATTTTTTTGACACCCGTATCCATAAAAAATCAAATCATTCTGAATATCAAATGACAAAAAATCTCTGGCACTCATCATGCACTTGAATTTAGTGGTGGGTAGTCTTTATCCATTTTCTGTTCCAATTGATGATGAGGTAGCTGATATATGAAAAGAATGATTAAAACTGTAATGATGATAACACTTGTGTCTTTGGTTAGCTTTTATGCTTGTAAAAAGAAAAAAACTGACGAAAAGAAAGAAGAACCATTACCTGTATTAAAAGCGGAAACAAAAAATATTCAAGAAGATTATCTCAACAAACAATGCTTGGGTTGTCATAGCAAAGCTAACAAGGATAATAAGTTTGTTAACTTAACCAACATTATTGCTGTCATTGAAAACAAATTTTTAGTGGACGATGATCAAAGACCAAAAAACATTATTGTTCATGGTAAACCTGCTGAGAGTACATTATTTCTAACTATTACAAAACCCAATCAGAATCATAATGGAAAATTTAGAACAAATGATCAGATCAATAAAGCAATGAGTGATTGGATTGGCGGACTAAAAGCTCCAGCTTCCTTAGTACCCCCACCACCTGTAGAAATTCCTTTGGTTGATTCACTCGCAAAAAATGTTCAAGAAAATATAATTAACAAAAAATGTCTTGGCTGTCACAGCGGATCAACTCCACAAGCAGGACTTGATTTTTCTAACATTAAAATTTTCGCAGACGAAGCGAATGCTAAAAACTATGTGATGAATAAAGGCAAAGTCATTTCTCGTGGTCAACCTGAACAAAGTTTACTTTATACAAATACATTATCAGGAAGAATGCCGCTTGATCCTTCAGCACGACTGAATCAACAAGAGGTGAGTTTAATCAGTTCATGGATCAATGAACTCACTCGTTCAAGTAGTATCGTACAACCCAACGTTAGAACTTTTTTACAATGGTGTAATGATTTTAGTAAAATTAATCCTGATGAACGAGCAACATTACAAAAAATATTTGTCATGCTTCAAACACAAGATTGCAACTTAGCCGATCAAAAATTGCAACGTGCTACAAAAATTGTGATGGGTTCTGCTGGTATTGTTGATGTAAAAATATTTGCTGCGATTCCACAACTTGTTGAACTTGATTTATCCAACAATTTTATTGAAGATGTTTCGTCATTAAATGTGATGAAAAATTTAAAAGTTTTAAAACTATCAGGTAATCATATTATCGAAGTAAAAGGTCTTGCTCCTTTAACCCAGTTGCAAGAGCTTCATATTAATTCTAATCGTATTCGTTCGACAAAAGACCTTGCTCCACTTACGAATTTAAAACTTTTAGATGCTAAACAAAACCCTATTTATAACGAGCAAGATAAAGCTTGTCCAATTGCTGATCCTTATCGAACTATTTGTAAGTTTGAATAATTTAATCCTTGATTTACCTCTCTCAATTTTATATTAATAAGCCCCAGTATTTAGCTTATTTTTATTGAAATTGAGAGAATTGTGTTTCGACAAAATTTAATTAAAAATTTTAGAACATTATTATTACTTTTAGTTATGTGTAGGATATTTTTTTCTTATGCCAAAGCGGGTTGTGATGATGTTTTTCATGATAATAAATTTTTAACTTGGACACAGCTCTTACGTCATCTCTATCTTGATAAAGATGCAATATCTGATGAAGCCATTACGCGATGGTTAAAATCAGGTGAATCACATGATTTATTAAATGTCTTAAGAAGCAATCCAATCTACCAACAAATTATTAAAGATGCTCTGTCTAAGCTGGGTCTATTACCTTTAGAAGAAAGATTAAAAATCGGCGTTCAATATCAAACTTGGAAAGCGATCAAAAACAATCATCATTTACAGAAAATTGAAAATCAGCATCAAACCAAAACAATCGTATCTCCTATTATAGAAAGTACGATTAATACCGGAAAAACTCGCTTTGATTTTCTTGTTAGATCTCCAAAATTTAAATTAGATGATGATGCTATTCAGCTAATTCACGGATTTCCTCGCCGATTTGAAATGTTTTCAAGAAAAAAATTGTTAAGTGCAAAATTCGGAAGCAGCAATGCCTATTTAGGAGAAACTAAACCTTTCGGTAATATCGGAGCTATAGATTCTGTTACCGATGCAGAAATTTTTAAATATAATAAAGAACTATATCTAGCGACGGTAAGATTATTTTATCATGCTGAAAGTGATAAATCTGGTTTTAATAAAACTCTGAATTTTGAAATAAGAAAAGAAGATGAAGACCCCAAAGTTATTCATCAAGAAGTCAGCCTGCCGAGTGATAATTACTACAATCACTCCATTGAATCTTTTAAAATAAAACAAAACAAAGGTATTGCTATTCTTTCGGCAGCTAATCGTCCAACACAAAAAATAGTTATTACTTTTGATTTGGCTTCAAAAGAAACTAGAGTGCTTCCTTTAAACCCATCGACAACTGTGTCAGGAGTTTTTGAAACGCATGGTACATTAGCTATTGGAGCAGCTAACCTTATCCCGCAAGTTGATGGTTCAACGCGATTAAAATTTTCTTTACTTTTTCCCTTCCAAGAAAAAAAATCTTTGCTGTTAGGAGAAATTCCAAAACATGGACTTCAGAACTTTGATCATTATGACCAATTACAAATTAGAAAAGATAGAAAGGGTAATATCTATCTTTTAGCATATATGAATTTTTCTGATATGGGGCATCATGTTCTAGGTTACAAATTATCTTTAAACAATACCCATTCTGTTATTGGTAATCCTAAGCCAATTTTTATTTTTTTAGAGGATCAAGAAGACTCTGCTCTGAATTCTTTGCGATACGTAGAAAATTTTCATTTTCAAAATGAAGATTATTTAGTGATCTTCAACAATCAAAATGAACTAAGTATACTCAATGTCACAAAGAATATTTACATAGGAACTTGGAAAATTAATATTAAAGGTTTTGCGGTCGCCTTCCGCATAGAAGAAAAAGAAGATAAAATTATGCTTTATATTTTATCTTCTCATGAAAGTCATATCCAACCTGAAATTGGAATCTCCCTTGTTCATCGAATACACTGATCGCCTTCAGATGAAACTGTTTCAAGTTTCACACTTGAATTTACATTGAC
>CAZFSQ010000129.1:0-6438 GCA_964521975.1 uncultured Oligoflexales bacterium
CAGGGCATTCATCACATTTCGGATTTACTGGCGTACAAATTTTCTGCCCAAGCTCCATCACCGCTTCGTTATAATTTCCGGGTTCTATTTTAGAAATTATTTTTTCACTCTTAAAAATCATTTTTTTTCTTACCAGGGAATTTTTCGGTGATCCTGCAATACAAAATAATCGTGAAAGAACTCGCTCGACATTGCCATCTAAAACGGGGTGACATTGATTTAATGCAATACTCGCAATAGCCGAAGATGTATAGTCACCCACCCCTGGAATTTTTTCCCATTCACTTTTTGATTGCGGGAAAATTCCTTCCATCTCTAAAACAATTTTTTGTGCCGCTTGATGCAGTAAACGAAATCTTCGGTAATATCCTAATCCAGAAACATAGGGAAGCATCTCATCCCAAGCAACTGAGGCCAAAGAATGTACATTCGGAAATTTTTTAATAAAAGAAATATAACGAGGAATCACTGTAGCAATTTGAGTTTGCTGTAACATGACTTCACTCACCCAAATGCGGAATGGATCTTTAGACAATCGCCAAGGATAAGCTTGGCGATTGTCACGGAACCATTCTAAAATTTTTTTAGTTATGTATTCGGAGTTGTTGATGTGGTGGTAGTCGTAGTTGCTTTAGCAGTTGTTGCTTTTTTCTTGGTACGAGAAGCGGGTTTTGCTGCCGATGCTTTTGTTTTTTTAACCAAGGCATCTGAAAACTTTTTTTCCCACTTTGTTAAATCAATTCCTGCTTTTTTTGCATTCGCTGACAATTCTTTAACCAATTTTTTTACTGTGGGTTGTACTTTTTTCAAATTAGCTTCCACTAATTTCTCAAAATCTTTTCTTTTAGCAGCAAGATTTTTTTTGGACGTTAGTTGCGAAACTTTTTTTACTAATTGATCACCTTCTTTTTGCAGATTCTTTTGTAAATGCTTCAGATCATTTTGTAATTTTTTTAGAAAATCTTTCATATTTATTTTCCTTCCAGAAGTGTTTTATACCCGAAACTATTATTAGAGAGATGGTTCATTTGGTCAAGACTAAACTTTAAGAAAAAAATTTGCTTTTCTCTTTTCTGAGAAAGCAGAAAGCCCTTCTTTCGCTTCAGCTTGCGAAAATAAAGAACCAAAAACTTGGCTTTCCTTCATATTCCCCTTGGAAAGTGAGTGATCACAAGCAAATTGTAAAAGTTTTTTTGTTTGTGATAACGCCACAGGCCCACCTTTAAGTAAAAAGTTAACTGTTTCACTGATGAGTGAAGAAAAGCTTTCTTGATCTACAACACGACTTACTAAGCCAAATTGATACGCTTCTTCCCCACTGAGCGGTCTTCCAGTGAGTAACATTTCACTCGCAATCGAATACCCTACTCTACGAATAAGACGTTGGGTTCCACCAAACCCCGGTACTAAACCAAGATGTACTTCCGGTTGTCCAAATTTAGAATTCTTTGTAGCTAAAATCAAATCACACGCCATCGCCAATTCACACCCACCACCGAGTGCAAATCCATTGACACAAGCAATCGTAATTTGCGGTAATTTTTCAAAAGAAGTCATGACTTCATGACCTTTACGTGAAAAATTCTCTGCCGCTTTGGCATCATAATTTTTCATTTGCGAAATATCAGCTCCGGCAACGAAAGCTTTTCCACCAGCCCCTTCAAGCAGAACAATTCTTATAGATGCATCATGCGAAATTTTTTGAGTATGTTCATAAATTTCACCCAACACAGTTTTATTTAATGCATTGAGAACATCGGGACGGTTAATAGTAATTTTTGCAACAGGTCCATTAATATTTAAATCAACGCTCATAAACGTAAACTCCTTTTTTCGTTTTTCGTCCCAAAAAACCTGCCTCAACATATTTTCCAAGTAACGGACAGGGACGGTATTTTGAATCACCCAACCCCTCGTGCAAAACTTTCAAGATTGAATAGCATGTATCAAGTCCAATGAAATCTGCGAGAGTAAGCGGTCCCATCGGTTGATTCGTCCCAAGCTTCATCCCTTTGTCGATATCCTCAGCAGAGGCTACTCCTTCCATCAGCGTAAAAAAAGCTTCATTGATCATTGGCATTAAAATACGATTCACCACAAATCCTGGATAATCTTGAGAGAGGGAAATTTCTTTTCCCATCGCGAGAGCTAAATTTCTTACCCGCTCACTTGTTTCTTTGCCTGTGGCCATTCCCTCGATAATTTCGACAAGTTTCATGATGGGTACAGGATTCATAAAATGCATTCCGATCAATTTATCTGGGCGGGAAGTCTGTGCTGCAAGTCTTGTGATAGGAATCGACGATGTATTGGAAGCAAAAACACAATCTTTATTTACAAAAGAATCGAGATCACGAAAAATTTTTGATTTGAGATTTTCATCTTCTTTAATAGCTTCAATGATAATATCGCACTGTGAAAGCGATTTGATATCTTGCGAATATGTTAAATTTTTTAGAGCTAATTTTTTTAATTCATCCGAGATGATATTTTTTTCTTGAAGTTTTGAGAGAGATTTTTCAATTCCCGACTTTGCAACTTCAAGTTGTTTTTCTGAAATATCAGTAAGAATAACTTCGACTTTTGATGTTGCAAGAACCTGAGCTATCCCAGCCCCCATCTGTCCCGCTCCGATAACGCCTGCTTTTTTGAAATGATGTTCGTTTGGCATTTTTACCTCATTTATATTTTGAATCATCTGTTTTGTTTTTAATAATTTTATTTTGATAAAGATCCATTATTGGAAAAATTAGATCAAAATCTCCCCACATCAAATCTCCATCACGAATAACAAAATTTGTGAATTTTTTACGATTTAAAAATTTCCGTACTTCTGGATGATGCGATGCTTTTATGAACTGTTCAAAATCTATGGATTGTTCTTTACCATCAGAAAAAACAATTTTAATTACATAATCATTTATGTGATCCGCTTTTTTAATTTTAATCTCAGATTTCATTCTATAATTTTCCTGCAATTTTTTTTGCTACAATTTTTTTATTATACACAAAGTAATTAATCCAGTTTTGTACAATTTCATCTGCTAAAATATGCACTAATTTTTTAAATTGCTTCAACTGAGTTGGGGATAGTGGTTTTTTTCCAGAAACTTTTTGGATTTTAAATTGAGAAACTCTTCCTTCTTTAAGAATTATTTCAATTTTGTTTTCACAATTGCCATGACGACCATGTACATGAACAGGTTCGTGTTCGTTAGAGTAAAAAAATATAGTTATTCCTAGATATTCATACAACTTCGGCATGTTGTTAATTATAAGTAATTCGTAGTGTTTCAGCAATTGCGAATTATAATTTGACACTCACAAACTCCCTCTGCCATGATGACTATATTAATTTTTAAGGAGGGATATATAATGTATCAACGCTTTCATCTTGTTTTTCTCACTTCAATTTTCTTTACCTCATGCGGTCAAAAGCATTTCAATTCACTATCATCAACACATGACATTGGTCTAAGGAACACCAAAGACAACTCTACGGTGGTATTATATTTAGTTGATGGAAAAGTTTTTGTTAAGTCTTGCCAACCACCCGTCAGTAAACCCAACCGTAACTGCAAAGCAGATGACCAAGCTGTTTCTGAAAAAGAATTAAATGATTTTTTAAAAGACCTTGGAGTCAATATTGAAAATTATGATGCAACACAAGATGGTCTTTCTCTCGCTAAAGATGATTTAGCTGCCGCTGAAGCAGCCAATAATGAAGCCAGTCGTGAACGAGCGAATGAATTAAAAGAGATTATTAAAAATTTAGAACATCTATTAAGCATTGCTGAAAAACTAAAAGAAGGTAGCGATGTTATTTATCGTGAATTCGATGATGAGTATAAATTATTATCCCCATTTAAAAATTTTAAAAAATTAGAATTTGATTTTGAATTTAATGGGGAGAAGAAAAAAATTATTTCTTCAACAAAACGCTTTAACTTTCAAGATGCGAAAAAGTTTTGTGCCGCAAAATCAACCACTCTTGAAGCACCCGATAACTTGAAAAGCAATAACTTGCACTTGGAAATCAAAAGTAATTTTAGCTCGCTTGAGCCTGCGACAACATGGGGTGGCGATCATTTTCTTAATTTTTGGTCAACCGATATCAGTCTTGTTTTGCGAGTCCGAATAGATGGAGACCCTTGTAAAACAGAAGTAAAAGATAAGGTTGCAGCAGGATGCATTATTTCCTCCGAAGAATTTGATTCCGTAGATTCTCCGAAATACGCTTTGTGTGTGAAATAAAATTGAGATCCCATACGCCGCTTCGCGGCTTGGGATGACGATGTTTCATCGTCACTTTATTAAATATCCAACTTTAAACTCAACTTTATTTTCAAAGGGCTTAGAAAATAGAGTTGTGTTAATTTCGGGTTGTTTAGAATATTGATCGATGGGTGATATAAATTTCACATGAGATGTCCCCATCACTTTTTGATAAATTCCCCCACTCAAACTGAGAAACAGTCCTACTTTAGATTTCCATTTCATTCCAAATTTTTCATAGGTGTTAAATGACCTGTAAGAGATACTCCAGGGACTTAAAGACTCTTCCGCATCAAAGGAAAACCCTGTGGCAATCGACCTTGAATAATATCCCGTTGCCGTGGATTTAATCATATTAATACCGAGATCTAAAAATAAACATGAAACCTCATTTTCAATATTAAAAACATTGACGGTATTACCCAAACCAAAATTTTTATTTTCTTCTACATTCATATTTTCCATTTTATATTTTTGTGTTTGAGAATATTCAAAGAATGGATTAAAGAAATTTGTTTTTTGAAGAGAAACTCTTCCATTCCACTTACCGACACTTAAACCGATTGGAGACGTTTCAAGAGATGTTGCAAAATTAGAGTTCACATTTTCTGCATAACTTTTAACTGAATAAATAAGTGTAAGTAAAATAATTCGTTTCAACATTTTTTCAACATTTTCCTCTCTAAAAAAATCATCGGAGAAAGTTTAAAAAAATTAAGTGGGAAGAAAATACCTAGGCTTTAAATATTTTTTTGGGTCTATAAGTGGGTCGTGATAAAGATAACCCCAATTAAGAAAAATTTTATTGAACTTTTTTCTGGGTGGGGGCAAGGATTTTAGTAGCGGCTCAGGTGAATGAATTTCACTCGCATTAATCTGCTTAAAAGCTTCTTTTTTAAGACAGTCCCAAACATCTAAATTCTTTTTCTTATCTGTATCATTGGAAAGTTCGTTAATTATCAAATCAGAAAGCACACCTACTAACTTAGGATCAAAGCGTTGAGTTTTTTTTACTAGCAGGTCTGTAATTTTATTTGCATCAAACTTATCCATCATCGTCATGAGTAAATTGAGAAAACAGGTCGTAACTCGTTCGCGTGATCGCAAATGAATTGTGGAAATTAAAAAAAATTGATCCACAGTTGGAATCATAATTTTTGGAAAACTTGTTCGTTCTGTAGAAATTAAATTCCCACCAAAATAATTAAGAATATGAATATAATCAGCAAGCAACATTTTCAATTTCCTTCAACACATCTTCAAAATCAGGAAAAAATTCTGGTTCAGGGGGGGTGCTGGTTTTTCTAACAAATGCAATGGCTATTGCAATTTCTGATTTCGTAGGTTTTAAACGTTTTAAGTCTTCATAATCTTTTTTATCAATTTCTCCTCTATGAAGATAAGCCCTGGCTTTGAGGGAAATAAGATCAAGTCGAGCAGGGATGAATAGATGTATGTTTTTGTAAATAGTCAAGGGTGTTATCCGATCATAAAACCCATCCGGCAAATCAAGGCTGCTTGCATTGTCATTAATCCAGTCTTCTTTGAGATTAAACTTTTTAGCTATTGCAATAATTAAATCTTGAACTTTTAAATTATCAAACGGCTCAACAGAATCAATATCCGCAGTGTATTCTCCTGATATATTTAACAATTGAAGTGCAAAGGCTCCAATAACAACTAATTTCATTTGGATATCCCTCTTGCCCAACTCCAGATCAAGCTCCGCTAATCCAAGTTTAAAAGTATCCTGCATATGAATCACAAAGACCTCTTCCATATAATTTTGTGGTAATAATCGGATATATTTGAAAGGAGTTAAATGAGAAAATAATTCCTATTTAGCTGAAACGATTGACTCATCATGCCCTAAATTTCCATGATATATCTTTTCTCGTAAAAAAACTCTCTCTTCTTCTATTTCGCTCTCAAAAACATTTCTCTGCCAAACTCTTTTTTCTTGATTCCAATAATAATCGCGATTCTTTAATAAATCTTTCACCTCAAAGGGTGCGTTAAAAGCAGAAAAAAGATATTCATTCTCATAACTTTTTTGGACTAATTCATTTAAATATGGGGCGATTAATTTAAATGTCGTTGCACAATCAAACAATGCTCTGTGAGGAAATGGATTGATGAATCCATGATCTGCTGCCAAGTAGG
>CAZFSQ010000130.1:0-6432 GCA_964521975.1 uncultured Oligoflexales bacterium
TTACGAAACGTGGTGGAGTGCTTGCCGGTTTAAGTGCTGGGGCGATTTTAATGACACCTCATATTAAATTAGCAGGAGAACCTGGATTATATCCTGATGATAACGATGTTAAGTTGACCAATTTTGATGCAATGCATCTCGTCAATTTTGAATTCTTACCGCATTTTTCTCCGCGACAACAATATATGCAGGCGGTAAAAAATTATTCCCTCAAATCCAAATTCCCCGTCTATGCTTGTCAAGATGGTTCTGGATTAATTGTTAATGATGATGATTTGATTTTTTTGGGAAAAGTTTTTTTATTCTATAAAGGTGAAGAAATTAATTTGTATGGTCCGACGAAGAAAGATTAAATTTTTTATCTAAAGAATCAAATACCAGACGATATTTTTCAGCAATCACTTCATTGGAATAATTTAATTGACCGTGTTTAAACCCGCACTCTGCTAACCTTAATCTTTCTTCCGCGTTTTGAATTAAAAAACCAAGTTTATCTGCTAAATCATTTTCATTACCTTCTTCAAAGATCATCCCATTAGTTTGGATCACATGAGGAATCTCTCCTGAAGAGGAACCAAGAACACAAGCGTGGGCAGCCATACTTTCAACTAGCACGCGACCGAATTGTTCTTTCCAGTTAGGACGAGTAAGCGATGGTAAACAAAAAATGTCACAGGCTTTGAAATATTCGCTCATCGAATAAGAATCAACTTGTGAAATAAAAAATATTTTATTTTGAAATTTTAGATTTTGCGTAAGTTCTCTAAGCTCCTTTAAATAAGGCCCAGAACCAATCAAAAGTAATTGCCACTTTAAATGATCTATTTTTTTTAAAGCTGAAATTAAACTTTTGAGTCCCTTTTCTTCCACCATACGACCCGCATACATTATGCACGGAAGATGCGTTGATAAATTTAATTTTTTTTTATGCTGCGTTTTTTCATCTATAACAGAAGATGAAGCAAGCGAAAATTTTTTGATGTCGGCTCCCATTTGTGGAATTAAAAATGCCTCTTTCTTAAATCCTTTTTTTCTCAATATCGAAATCGCTTCTTCGTTTCCAGTGATGGCCCATCCAGCATGTTTAAAAATAAATTGTTCGATCCAAGAGAAAGGTGGGGGATATTTTTTATAAATATTCTGCCAAGTATAAAAAATTGGAACTGCCTCAACTCGTATTGCCATCCGAAAAAGTTGCCACGTGACAATGGAATAATGTTCTTCTTCGATATTTAAAATATGGGGACGAAACTTTTTAATGATTTGGAAAATATTTTTATAAAAAAAGAAATGATTATGGCCGTTGAAATAGATTGGGAGTGAGTGAATTGATAGTCGTGACTGTACTGTATCCGTCTCAAAATTCTGCCCTGCCCAAGACAGAGGGCAAACGAGAGACATTTTATAATTTGGAACTTGTGACAAAATATGTAATTTTTGCCTATAAGCAGAAGCTACATAAGGTTTGGAGATCGTCATGATACGGAGCATATTAAAATTTACTTTATTAAAATCTTCCTCGCCCACGAATCGCCGAGATAAAAAGATACAAACTCAAAATTCCCGCCATTAAAAACCCAATAAGACCGATGAGGGACATATGAAAATACTGTTGACCAATTTCGCTATAAGTTAAAATCGACGACCCAATTAATAGAGAGCCAATCACAATAGATATACCAATACGTAAAGAAGATCGTTCAAGACTTTGTGATAGAGATGAAATATCTTGGCTTTTTAATTGAATTTGTACCTGGCCCTCAGATGCAAGTTTCAAAATACGACGTAATTGTGAGGGGGCTTGTCGCATAAATCGCGATATATCACGAGAAATAAATTTGAATTCTTCTTGTAAAAGTTGACTGGTATTAATTTCTTTTTCAATTTCCTGAGAAAATTTTTGGTAAATTTCCATAACATCTAAGTCGGGGGCCAAGCGATTTCCAATAGACTCAAAACCGGCAAGCGTTTTTACAAAAAGTACAAGCGGTTTGGGAAAGGGGGCTTTATGCTTAACTGCAATTTTAGCAACCTCCCACAAAATTTTTCCCGACTTTAAATCACCAAGTTTTAATCCCAAATAAGGTCCAATCGTATTGGCAATATCATATTCAAAGGCTTCGGGAGAAAAACTGCTCCTGGGTTCAGAGAGTTCCATAAAATGGTGGGTCAATTCTTCAAAATCTTCTTTGACTAAAGCGATTAATAACCCGGCTAAATGTTCCCGCATGGATTTAGAAAGTTGCACCATGAGACCACAATCCACAATTCCAATCTGATTATCTCGCATGAGAATTAAATTCCCAGGGTGAAGATCTCCGTGAAAAAAACCATCTAAAAAAACCATCTTTAAAAATGCTTTCAACCCTCGCTCGACAATCAATTGTGTATTTAAATTATTTTTAACTAAATCTTCTTTATTCCATTGGCTCACACGCTCTAAAAAATGAAGGGTTAAAACTTTCTCCGTTGAAAACTCCCACACAACTTTGGGGAAAACAATTCCGTATTCAGGGTGCAAAGAAAAATTCTTATCCGCTTTATTGGTATTACCCCCCTCGCGAATAAAATTAATTTCTGAAAGCACTGCTGATTTTAATTCCTCAATCATGACCTTAGGTTGATATAAAGAAAAATCAGGAAACGCCTTTTCAAATAGATCGGCCAATATTTCCATGAGTGATAAATCTTGTTCCAAAGAATTTTTAACTCCAGGACGCTGAATTTTCAGAACCACATCTTGATTTTTTAGTTTAGCTTGATGAACCTGACCAATTGAACCGCAGGCGAGAGGACGTTCCGATATTTCTGAGAATTTATTGAGGCGATCCGCACCTAATTCATCTTGTAAAACTTTTTTTAAAATCTCAAAAGAAACAGGAGAAACATTATCGTGTAAATTTTTTAATTCCTGAATCACATCATCTGGAAAAATATCTTCCCTTGTCGCCATGACTTGACCGAGTTTAATAAATGCAGGGCCAAGTTCTTCTAATAACAATCGCAATCTTTTGCCAAGTGTCACTCTTTCATCAGGTAACGTATTTTCAGAAGTGTTTTTTTCATGAATTTCTTTAGCTCGATCAATTTGTTCATGAGTAAGACCAGATTCCAAATCGACTTTATTAATGAGCGTCCAAAATCCATGCTTGGCCAGGACGTTAATAATCTGAACAA
The DNA here is from genome assembly GCA_964521975.1 of uncultured Oligoflexales bacterium. Classification (GTDB taxonomy): domain Bacteria; phylum Bdellovibrionota_B; class Oligoflexia; order Oligoflexales; family CAZFSQ01; genus CAZFSQ01. The sequence goes on from CAZFSQ010000130.1 coordinate 3,178, forward strand.
AACGACCTATATTACGAATACCTTTGGGAAGTGGGATTTTTGAAAATTTACTACTCATGGCCTCATACCTTATCACCGTTAAATATTTTTTTCTTCAACTCAATTTCATGAAATTCTTCCTCAGGACCACTCTGCAAAACTAAGCCACTGCCAACAGCTAAAAACATTTTTTTATTTTTCTCTACAATCGTGCGAATGAGTACCGAGGAATCAAGCGTTTTCGTTTTTCCGTCATAGAAAAAAGCGATCCCCATAAAATAACCTCTTTTTCTTTTTTCATATTTTTTAATAGCAGATAAAACCTTTTTTTTCGGAGCACCTGTAATAGAGGCGGGCGGTAATAAATTCTGAAAAATTTGCTGGAGACTTAAACGCGGTATAAGTTCACCTTTGAGATGTGAAATATTTTGAATCACATCATTAAAATAAATAAATTGATTTTGTTTATTTACTTTCACTGTCCCCGGTAAACATATACTTGATAAATCATTTCGCATGAGATCAATCACTAAGTTCATTTCCGCGTGCTCTTTTTCGGTAAGCGATTTTTTTATAGCACGAGAATTTAATTTTCTCGTTCCCTTCATCGGAAAAGTTTCGACTTTATTTTTTCTAATCCTGATAAATCGTTCGGGGCTAGGAGAATAAATATTTAGCTTGGGCATAGAGAGATAAAAAGCCTTTTCTCCGCTTTTATCCATAACCAAATTTTTTAAAAAACTTTTTTTATATGAAGATGATTCAGTTTCAAAAAAACGTAAGAAATTTAACTCGTAATATTCTCCATTTTGAATATCTTTCAAAATTTTTTTTGTTTGGTGGAGATAGTTTTTTTCAGATGTTAAAGATCGCCAAAATATTTTTTCGCTCTTAGGTATATTCAGTTGCATATTACGACTCACTTTTTTAAAGTGCGAAACTTCAAACAAAATTATTTTTTCGCTGGAATCAAATGGGATAATCCCAAAGAGTGATCGCGAGTCATCTAAAAAAAAATATTTTAAAATTTTATCTGAAACTGAATGAATTTTTTGAGGAGAAATAAAATGAGAGTGATTCTTTAATAGAAGTTCCATGACTTCCAAAATAACCTATAGTAAAATAATTTTCATTATGAGTCCTACTTCTTTATAAAGAAGGCCCCTATAGGTATTTTTTCTTTTCACGAGAAGAAAAAAGAATGCATGTCCATGTAACTTCTCCTGATGGAGAAGCCAAATTCTGGTTAAAACCAATCATTGCTCTCGCTTTCTTCTCATGGCTTATCAAGAAAACAACTTTCAAAAATACAAGAATTTATTGAGGAACACCAAAATGAAATCCACAACTCGTGGAAAACCTACTTCAAATCAAAATTTTAAACATTTCTAAATTTGGTATCTGGATATTAATCCATGACGAAGAATTTTTTATAAACTTTGAAGATTTTCCCTGGTTTCGCAATGCAAATATCAATGACATTTTTAATGTTGAATATCTTCACGTAAATCATCTTTATTGGCCATCTTTAGATATTGATATTACGCTCAATTCATTACGAGACCCAGAAAAATATCCGCTCATGTTTCAAGTTAAAAAAACTAGAAAGTAGTTTTTATTATCCTGACTTATGAAGCTTATCATAAGAAGATAGTTATCATCATGTGATATTAATTTGTTCGTAATTTTGTGAAGAAATCTTTTATCACTCGCTGACTTTCTTCTGCAAGCACTCCACTCTCAATTTCAAACCGATGGTTAAGTCTTTTATCATCATGTAAAGAATACAAACTTCCTAACGCCCCACCTTTAGGATCTTTCACACCATAAATTACTTTTTGAATACGGGACTGTAAAATCGCCCCAGCACACATGAGACATGGTTCCATTGTCACATAGAGGTGACAATCATTCAGTCGCCAATTTTTTAAATTTTGACAGGCATTTTGAATCGCTAAAATTTCCGCGTGCGAGCATGGGTCATTATTTTTTTCTTTGCGATTAAAGCCTGAGCCAATAATTTTATTTTCTTTAACAACAATCGCTCCGACAGGAATTTCATCTAAAAAAGAAGCAGCCCTTGCAAGGGATATTGCAAAGGCCATATAAAATTCGTCTTTATTTTTGATGGTCATAAAAAAGATGCCCTGGCTCTCCGCACCTTCGGTGCTCCGTTGGGCATGACAAACTGTTTACGGAATCAATTCCAAAATTTTCTTCAAATAAAACTGCTGATAATCCGTATAGCCATTCACATAATCATTTCGCGTAATCGTATAAGGAAAATCTGGTTCCGCACCATTATTTTCCACTGGTACACCATCAGGGCGATAGAAGAGTGACTTTGTCATGCGTAATTTAATCGCCGAGTGAAATAAACTAGGCTGTTCTTGAACATGACCACCTGCACCCATGGTTCTTGTACCAAGCAACTTCGCTCTTCCGAGACCTTGCATCATCGCAGGAAATGCATCCCCACCTGAGCCAGACATTTCATCTATGAGCATGACAATGGGTTTTGTATAGCGAATTAAATTAGGCTGAACTAAATCATTCTCACTAGGGAATCCCACTTTCGGAGTTAGATATTCCCCTTTAGTCCAATATTCTTTAATCATATCCACGAATGTTTTAAACTTTTGATAAAAAACAGAGTGCTTAGGAGTTTGATCTAAATACGTTTTAAACTCGATATATTCTGATTTTGTAGCAAGGAATTGAAATTGTAATTTAGCAAATGGTTTATCCATAAACAATCCAACCATTTGTTCTAAATAATTAACACTACCGCCGCAATTATGATCTTGGTCGATGACAAGCCCAACGGTATTTTTTTCTAATTCTGAAATCGCATATTGATATTCTGCAAGTCGCAAATCAAATTCAAATTCTCCCGTAATAGCATTAACAGGATAGTAGTGTGGAATTCTTAAATAACCGATATTACCTTTTTCGGTGGGGTGATAATAAGCAACAAAGGAATCACTCTCCGTCATAATTTTTGTGGCATCTTCAGGAATAGCGATGCGAGTTTTGCCTGAACATTTAAAATCTTTTTCAATTCCAAGTTCATTCCACAGTTGCTCGATAGAAATAGAAAAATCGTAAGGAGAATATTCTCTATCTGTAGATTCTAATATAGAAACCCCTGATGACGCTTCATCAAAAAATTCGCCTGAATTAATCCAATTTAATTCAACCGTTTTTTTAATCCACGGATGTTTTCTGGGAGTTACCGTAACCTCAACTTTTCCCCTGGGTACAGGCACAATCACT
>CAZFSQ010000131.1:0-6415 GCA_964521975.1 uncultured Oligoflexales bacterium
AAACTATTAAGACACCCCAAGCTGTTTTTCAAAGTCATTTGACGCAGCAGCCACCCATCCAAATGCAATCGCCCATTTCTATTCCATCAACAACTTCTCATGAAATGCCGATCGTCCAAATATGTGAAGAACTCATTAAAAAAATGACTCGCTTGGAAGAAAAATTAGAAGAAGGTTACAAAAGTAAAGTCGCAGCTTTAGAAAAAGATTTGAAATTAAAAGAACAAGAGTTGCAACAAGCAAAACAAGATTGTGAAGATTTGCAAATTCTAGTGAATATGCTTGAGAAGAAAACAGCACTGTAAGAGTTTATTTAAAAGCGTCGAAACGAATCGACACTTTCACAAAATCGTGTTAATATATTATTAATGTTGGAAAAAGAAGAGCTTGAGCTTATACTAAATGAATGGAATTTTTGGGACAATAATTTTCCAATTGTTATTCCGCGATCCATATTAGACCAACCTTTTAAGCTGCATCACGATTTGGCTCTCATTATTCAAGGTGTGCGAAGGTCTGGAAAATCGACCTTGATGCAACTTATTATGTCTAAATTAAAACTAGATCCCAAGTCATGCCTATTTGTTAACTTTGAAGACCCGCGACTTGTTTCAAGTTTGGATTTTCGATTTCTTGATCAACTTGTTGAATGGATGATTTTGAAATTCCCTAAAAAAAAGAAATACTATTTTTTCTTTGACGAAATTCAAAACGTGGAATTGTGGCAAAAGTGGTTACATTTGAAACTGGAAAAATCAAAGAATCATTATTTTATTATTACAGGATCTAATTCAACTTTATTATCAGGAAAAATGGGAAGTGTTTTAACCGGCAGACATTTAACAACGGAACTTTACCCCTTTGATTTTTACGAATATAAAAAAATGTGGGTGAATCATAATCTGGAAGATTATTTACTACGCGGGGGATTTCCTCGTGCCATTAAAATGGAACAACCTGGTGAATTATTGCGTGAATATTTTATTGATATTATTGAACGTGATGTTCGTAAAATTGTTCCGCACGCAAAAACGCAAACACTTTTTCAATTAGTCAAGATTGTGTATGAATCCTTAGGTTCGGAATTTAGTCAGAGATCCATTGCCAAGTTGCTTGGAATTTCGGTAGATACTGCGGGTGACTACCTTGATGCTTGTGAATCAGCTTATCTCATCATGAAATGTCCCTATTTTTCATTTTCAGAGAGACAACGTAATGCCAGAAATAGAAAGTATTACCCCGTTGATCTAGGGTTAAGAAATTCAGTTGTCACAAAAACAGGAAGAGATTTAGGAAAATCATTAGAAACAATTGTGTTTCATCATTTACGAAAACGCCATCCACTAGTTTCCTACTGGAAGCAAAAACACGAAGTTGATTTTGTTATCCAAGACAAATCTGGAATTATTCCCATTCAAGTTTCTTGGGGAGAAATGGAACAAAGACATCAAGATGGGTTTATGGAATTTAAAAAAGAATATCCTTTTGCGAAAGATCTTAAATGTATTTGTCGTAATAATGTTGAAGATTTTTTAAAAGAAGAAATTTAAAATCCTCTCTATCTATAACCGCCAATAATTTAACCCAGCATTCTTTGCTGTTTTATGATCAAACATACCCTTCACGTCAATTAAAACGGATGTGCTATTCAATTTTTCTTTAATACGATTCAAAGGGAATTCTTTCTTGAATATTTCATGGGAAACAGCCAAAACGACAGCGTCGCATGTTGGGATATTATTCCAGTCAGAAAGTTCTTTATGGTATTCTTCATGAAATTCTTCTCGATCAGGCACTGGATCACAATAAAAAACTTTGGCTCCAAAATTTTCTAACGTATTACCGAGATCAATCACTTTAGAGTTTCTTAGATCAGGAACATTTTCTTTAAATGTTACACCTAGCATTCCAATCGTGATGGGATTTGTTGTTGTACCGTTTTTACGATTTTGAATAATCATCTTAATCGTTCGTTCAGCAATGAAATGAGCCATACCATCATTCGTGCGGCGACCTGCGGTGATCACCTCAGGGTTCATACCCACACTTTGAGCAAGATAAGTTAAATAATAAGGATCAACACCAATACAATGTCCCCCAACAAGCCCAGGAGCAAATGGTAAAAAATTCCACTTTGTTTTCGCAGCTTCTAAAACTTCGCGAGTGTCTAGGTCAATTCTGTCAAATATTTTTGCAAGTTCGTTGATGAGAGCGATATTTAAATCGCGTTGTGTATTTTCAATCACCTTTGCTGCTTCTGCTGTCGCGATATTAGGTGCTTTATGAATTCCAGCCTTAACGACAGATCCATAAACTTTTTCAAGAAACGCGGCGACTTCATCTGTACAACCCGAAACAACTTTAACAATTTTATCGAAGGTATGTTCTTTATCTCCTGGGTTAATTCTCTCTGGAGAATATCCAAGAAAAAAATCTTTTTTATATTCAAAGCCACTTTCTTTTTCAATAATTTCGCGACAATATTTTTCTGTCAGTCCAGGATAAACCGTGGATTCATAGACAATAGTTGTACCTTTAGAAATATTTTTCCCGATGGTCTCACTTGCTTTTTTTATAGGAGTTAAGTCGGGGACAGTATGAATATCAATCGGTGTGGGAACTGCCACGATAATGAGCTTGGCATTTTTTAGCTGTTGCGATTGATCGGTAAACTTTAAATTAGCATTTTTTAATAGTTGACTATCTTCAATCTCATTGGTGCGATCAATTCCCTTAGATAATTCTTCAATCCGAGTTTTATTGATATCAAATCCAATCAGTTTAAATTTTTTTGAAAGATGACATGCGAGAGGAAGCCCCACATAACCCAATCCAACAACAGCAATCGTTTCTTCACCTTTTTCTAAATTCTGATATAGTTCTTGAAAATTCATAGCTAACTCCATTTTCAAATTTCAATATTGAAAAGCTTATAGTAACCTAAGTTTATTCGTTTTTGGAGGAAAATTTTGTGAATATTTTTGTAACAGGTGTTGCTGGGTTTATTGGCTATCACTTATCCAAAGAATTACTTAAAAGGGGAAATCATGTCATCGGTATTGATAATATCAATGATTATTATGATCCTTGGTTTAAATATGAGCGACTTAAAAATCTTGAATCTGAAAAAAATTTCCAATTCCATAAAATGGCTTTAGAAGATTTTTCATCTCTGAAAAATATTTTTCAAAAAAATAAATTTGATCGTGTGGTTCATCTTGCTGCTCAAGCGGGTGTCCGCTATTCCATTCAAAATCCATTTGCTTATGTACAGTCTAATTTGGTTGGATTTCAGAATGTTTTAGAACTTGTAAGGAATTTTCCTGTAAGTCAATTAGTGTATGCTTCGTCCAGTTCTGTCTACGGTGGAAATAAGCAAATGCCTTTTTCAGAATCACAAGATGTTTCCAACCCCATAAGTCTTTATGCCGCAACTAAACTCTCTAATGAGATTGTTGCTCGAAGTTATTTTAATATGTACGGAATTTCTTCAGTCGGGTTACGTTTTTTTACCGTATACGGACCCTGTGGTCGCCCCGATATGGCGATGTTCAAATTTAGTGAAGCGATTATGCGAGAAAAGCCTATTCCAATTTTTAACTACGGAAAGTCACGACGAGATTTTACATTTTGTGCCGACATTGTGGATGGCATCATTCGTTCGATGGATGCTCCGAAAGGTTGTCGCGTTTATAATCTTGGTAAAGGACAACCCGAAAATTTAATGGATCTTGTTAAACTGATCGAAGAACTGGTGAGTAAAAAAGGCATCTATGATTTTCAACCAATGCAAATTGGTGATGTGGAAGAAACATGGGCAGATGTTTCATTGGCTCATCAAGAAATTGGATATCAGCCAAAAACGTCAATGCAAGATGGTGTGCCTCAACTCGTGAAGTGGTTTGTTGATGAAGCTTGGCCGCATATTAAATAAATTAACCGATCATCCTATTTTTGATTTATGTACCTTATTTGTTTTAGTGGGTGTCACTCTTTATTCACCTATTGCATGGGTTTTTCGCAACCATTTCCAAATTGATTTAGTATTTTTTGATTGTATAGCTAGTGCTTTACTTTTTATTTATGTATTACTTCATGAATTTCAACGGCGAGAAAAAAAGTTTGATTATTTACGTCATCATTTTATTTTTCAATTGGCTCAGTTTGCTTGTGTCCCATTGGGATTTATTTTTTCATATTTTGATATTGAATATGTTTGGCAGATTCAGGTTCAGTCGATTCATCTTTTAATTTTTCCATTTCTCTATCAGAAATTTCACCATTATCATTTGCATGGTCGTCTTGTACGATGGCATCAAGTGCTATTTGTTATTTTTTTCGCCATGGTTATTTTGAATTTACTTGCTTGCAATTGGATTTTGATTCGTCCTTTTAAAGAAGATTCTGATTTATTTTCAACTTATGTTGCAGCAGTTTATTGGTTGATCACTACCCTTGCCACAGTCGGCTATGGAGATATCGTTCCTATTACCAATATGGAAAGAATTTTTACGATATCCATCATGTTGATGGGCGTAGCATCTTATGGTGTGATTATTGGTTTTGTATCGCAATTAATTTTAGCTCAAGACAAACGTAAACAAACGGAAAAAGATTTATTGGAACATCTTGAAGCATTTTTAAAACATTACCGTATTCCAACAGTTTTGCGACATGAAACTCATCGCTTATTTCGACATATTGTTTCTGAAACGGCGGCTGAAAATGATCAATTGATTTTAAATAAGTTGCCTCCAGCTTTTCGCCGAAAAATTGAATCTTACATGTATATCCGTCCCATCTCCCAATTAAAATTATTTCATGGTTGTTCAGAAGAGTGTTTAATAGAAATTGCCAATGCACTTGAAGGTGATTTTGTCTCGGCGGGGAAAAATGTTTTTATTACTGGCGATCCTGGTAAGGAAATGTATTTAATTGTTTATGGGAAAATTAGAATCCATCGCGGCGATAAATTGATTGCTGAATTACATAACGGGGAATGTTTCGGTGAAATGGCATTGGTTGCTGGGGAATCAAGAAGTGCGGATGCGACAGCAGAAACTATTTGCGATCTGAGAAAATTAGGCAAAGAAAAATTTGATATGTTTGTAGAAAAATACCCAGAGCTGAAAAAGAATTTGCATGAAATTATTCGACAAAGAAAAAATGAACCATAATTATTTTTAGGAGTTATAAAATTGAAAACAAAAAGTTTAATTGTTAAAAATTGGTTACCTCGATACACAGGGACTCCCCTCAAAGATTTTGGCGACTATATTTTACTCACGAATTTTTCTCATTATGTTCAACTTTTTTCTGAAAAATTTAATGTCCCTATCCGAGGATTAGATCGTCCCATGCAAACAGCTTCTAACGGTGAAGGTCTTACTATTATCAATTTTGGAATCGGCTCCTCGAATGCGGCAACAATTATGGATTTACTTTCTGCAATCAAACCGAAAGGTGTTTTATTCTTAGGAAAATGTGGTGGCGTTAAAAAATCAACCGAGATCGGGCATTTTATTTTGCCGATTGCTGCAATACGAGGCGAAGGAACATCGAATGATTATGCTTCACCTGAAGTTCCCGCGTTACCATCTTTTAAACTACACAAATTTGTTTCCGAAAAAATTTTGGAATTCGGACTGGATTATCGAACTGGAGTTATCTATACAACCAATCGTCGCGTATGGGAGCATGATAAAGATTTTAAAAAGAGACTCATGCGTTCCCGTTCAATTGCTGTGGATATGGAAACTGCCACGCTTTTTGTTGTGGGTTTAGCGAATGAAATTTCGCGTGGTGCTTTATTATTGGTTTCAGATGTTCCTATGACACCTGAAGGCGTAAAGACAGAAGAGAGCGATAAAAAAGTTTCAGAAAAATTTGTGCAATTACATTTAGAAATTGGTATTAAAGCCATGACCGAAATTGGACAAAATGGCGAACCGATCAAACATTTTAAATATTAAATTATTTTTCAGAGGATAATCAAAATGGCTGGCCATAGTAAGTGGAAAAACATTCAGCATCGTAAGAACGCACAGGATACAAAAAAAGGGAAAGTCTTTACTAAGATTGCAAAAGAAATTACGGTTGCTGCGAGATTAGGTGGTGGTGATCCCGAAATCAATGCACGCCTTAGAAATATTTTAATTAAAGCTCGGCAATCCAATATGCCTAAAGACAATGTTGAGCGAGCTGTTAAGAAAGGTACTGGAGAACTAGAAGGAGTTTCTTATTCAGAAAACACCTATGAAGGTTATGGTCCGGGTGGTGCTGCGATTTTAGTCGAGTGCTTGACGGATAATATCAATCGCACCGTGGGTGAAATTCGTTTCATGTTTACAAAATATGGTGGAAACATGGGAGCTGAAGGCTCTGTCGCTTGGATGTTTAAACGTATGGGACAAAT
>CAZFSQ010000132.1:0-6362 GCA_964521975.1 uncultured Oligoflexales bacterium
ATAATGACCATATTAAAAATAAATATGGAGCCACACCAGGCTATGCAACCAAAAATTTACCTCTTTTAGTTGAGCGATTTAAAAAATATGGTCTCGAAGTTCCCGCAATAATGACCCATGTCAATAAAATTGGTTTCCAAATGAACCCAGGACAGAAAGAATGTGAAAAACATATTAGAGAATATGGTCACTCAATTTTAGCAATGGGTGTTTTAGCGTCTGGAATATTAAAACCTGAAGAAGCCTTTCAGTATTTAAATACTGTGGGAGTTAAATCAGCTGTGGTGGGATATTCATCGCAAAAACATGGGCAAGAGACTATTGATTTGGCAAAAAAATATCTTGTCTAAAACTGCGATGCCGCTATTTAATATCATTAAAAATGAGACCTATTCAGGCATCACACGCATCATTAATTCTTTAGATCGTAATCCAGCTCATCAAACGTTTGGTTGTTTAGATCGACCTTACTGGTATTACCGAAGTTACAAAAACTTTCCCTCAAGCATTCATCAGACCTGTCTATATGGCTTGGCAAAAATTATTGATACTGATTTATTTCCAGATTTAAAAAAAGAAAAAATTATTAATTGGATTAAAGCTGGCATTCATTATTGGATTAAAATTCAAAATAAAAATGGAACATATAACGAATGGTATGAAAACGAACAAAGTTTTTGCCCAACAGCTTTTTCACAACTCATGCTCAGTAATTTTTTAGCGATGCCCTTCATTCAACAAGATAAAGAACTTGAAAAAGACATTATCCATAGTCTTGAAAAAAGTTCGCATTGGTTATTAAGCAGTAGAAATTATTTAGCTGGAAATCAGATGATTGCTGCATGGGTAGGTCTTTACCAATTAAAAAAAATGGGGATGGTCGAAAAAAACAAATTTGAATCTTTCCAAAATGATGTTCTAAAAATGCAAAATGAAGAGGGGTGGTTTAGTGAGTACGGTGGATTTGACCTAGGATATAGTTCCCTTTGCTTAGATTTATTTTCCTACTCTGATCTATCGAATGAGTACCACAAACCTATTAAAAAATTAATTCAGATGATGTCGCATTTTGTTCGAGAAAATTGGTTTTTATCTGGAGTTTTGAACAGTCGCAACACATCGCATTTATTTCCAAGAGGGATTTTTTATTTTGCGGATTTTTGTCCTGAAGGAAAGTTATTAGCAAGTCATTTACAAAATTTAATAGAAAAAGAAAAAACGACAAAACCCAGTACGGTAGATGATTGGTTTTTTAATTATTTTTATTTTAATTCTTTTGCGATGACTTTAATACAGCTCAACGCAAAAAAAATTACTGATTATAAGATTCAAGATGATGCAAAACCAACGCAAACTCATTTTAAAAATGCAGGTATCTACGCAGTGGAAGACCAAAAGAATGCCATCATTGTTCAACTTAAAAAAAATGGAATCGTTAAAAAGATATCTGAATCAAGTAGCGAGTTGTTGGGTATGTACCAAAGTTCTCATAAAGCGACGGATCAATTCTTAACTTCCGATTATTTTTCTCAGGTTCAACAAGTTGATGTCATAAAAAAAGAACATGAAATAGCCATCAAACTACCCATCTTATTATTTCAGCATAAAAATAAACGACCTTAGGATCATTATGGAATACTATTCGTTTTTGTTTCGCGTTACTTATTAAAAATTTCTTGGCTAGCAAAATTCTTTCATGTAGTAGCTAAAAGAAAATTTATTCAGAATAAATTACCTGCAATAACATTCATGCGGGAAATTAAAATAAATATACAAAGCATGACGGTTGATGTTAAAGATGTCACCCTGCAAAACGGACCACAACTAATTCAAGCCAACGATCTTATTACAACCTATTGTCCCTCGGCAAATCCGAGTGTAGATATTTTTAAATTTTCTTGATCACAATAGTTTGAAATAACCCCAACCAAGAATAAAAAGGCGTAAGCAAATTTTCTAAAAATTTAATCATGGAATAGGACCATCCAGGAAACGGGGTTTTAAAACTCAGACCACCGCTTAGAAGATATAACAAAGGAGTATGCATTTTTATGCATTCAATTTGTAGATGGGGAAAAAGCTTTCTAAATTTTTCTTGATCACGATGAAACACAATCCACGGCAAAGCAATATTAGAACCTGAAAGCGGCCCAGAGGAGGCAAACGTCCACGTGGGTTCATTGGGGTTATAATATTCATGGTGCATTTTTTGATAGAAATGTTTTCTAAAAAAAGTATTCGACGGTTCAACCATGTAAATAAAACCACCAGGTTTGAGCGTTCGCATCGCCTCTTGTAAAAATAATTCGCAATTAGGGATATGATGAAAGACATTGAGCATAAAGATAGAACTGAGTGAGTTATTTTCAAAAGGCATCTTGTGGGCAGAAAAACTCATGTCACAAAAAGGGAGTTTTTTAATATCTGAAGTAATAACCGAAGGAACCACTTCTTGAATAAATCCTCCGCCCGATCCAATTTCTACAACCTTATCCGCTTTCGGTTGAATTTGGTGCTGTTTCAAGAACAAAGCAAAAGCTTCATACCAATCTTCATAAATCTTTTTTAAAAATGGTTTTTGTAAAATAATTTCCCGATGAAGAATGGACGCATTATCCGCATCCAAATCAGATATTTTAACTTCGCTGATCAATGATAAAAGCCGCATTGTTTTCCTACGTAGAAAGAGTATCTTATTTTAAATATGTTTTTAAATAAAAAAATTAATATCGAGTTATTTTATTTATTAATTTTGACATTGATTTCTTGGCTCCCAATGAAAGGAACTCTACAAATATTGGGTTATTTAACTCTACCAATATCCTTGCTTTTTTTAATTATATTTTCTAATAAACTCCACTTTAGTCTTAAAACTTTACTATTTTATATCCTTTTTTCACTTTTAATCTTTTGCAGTATTTTTTTTAACACCCAAAACCTACCCAACGCCCTATTTTTTATTTTTACCTTTTCTCCTTGGCTATTAATGGGCATTCGATTTTCTGAAAATTTGAGTGAAGAAAAACTTAAAATGTTTTTTAAATGGATTGCTTGGATCACTCTTTTTGAGTCATTTTTAGGACTGTATCAATTAGCCGAAAGTTATTATCAAGCAGGAAAAGTTTTTCAACTCAGTATCGGCGATGATATTTTTGGTTCACTTTTGACTTATTCCCCCATTTATTTTTTCAAAATGACGTTGCAGAGTATGTTACTCTTGTTGGTTGCATTACGTACAAAATCAAACAGATTATTTTATTTTGTAACTGGTCTTTTTGGCTTGATCATGGGTTTTTCTGTTTGCAGCTTATCAAGTATTGGGGTCTTTATTTTTTGCCTATTCTTTTATCTTTCTATTAAATTAATGCTGCTTTTATTATCTCAACCTATAGAGAAAATAATTAAAAATATTTTTACTGCTATTTTTACAATAAGTCTCACTTTCTATGCACTTAATAAAACTCAAGGAACCAATCTGCACCATTTAGCCGATTTTGCTTCACAAATATTAAATATGAAGATTGAAAGTTCCTATCGTATGAATAAAGTGAGAAGTTACTATACTTTATTTGATAACATTTTTTTTGAGGATCCACCCAAAATAATAACTGGCGTTGGACCTGGAAATTTTGGCAGTCGATCATCTTTTATTTTAGCGGGAAATTATTTGAGTGAAAACCCGACCTGGCTTCCACAATATCAATCGGATGAGTATAAAAAATATATTCATCGAATGTGGAATAAAGAACTATCAGAAAAATATGAGGGATCCATTCTTGCCATGCCTTCAAGCTCATTGTTCGGTATTTTAAGTGACTTAGGAGTTATGTTTTTTATTTTAATGCTAGGTGCTTTATTTTTATTTTTTAGACAACTCTATCAACAAAAAATGATCTACCATGATTTTATTTATAAAGGAACAATCATCGAACTTACGATCTTTGCAAGTTCCTTTATTTTGCTATTATCACTCTTAGATTTTTGGTTAGAATTTCATGCTGTGGTGAACTTTTTGGCGGTGTTGGTGATTATTTCTTTGAGTTCTTCAACAAAGCTTCCGCAACAATAAAATCAAAAGAATCATCAATGTCGATCGACTTTTCTTTAGGCATGACATATCCATAGGTTTTGTCTTTAGTAAAAAACGTTTTTTCTTTGAGAAAAGTATTTGTATTTACAATGTAAATACAACCATTGATTTTATAATAATTACCCAAATCCTGACTTCTTTTACCTACAACTTTTTTATTTAAAAAATTTTTCATGGAATTTTTAGAACCCAATTTTCCATACCACTCCAGAGGAGTTTCTGCTTTAGCTATACCAACCACGCTATGTGCTTTGTTTTTTTTGAAAAGTGCGATGGCTTGATCAATGTCATCAGCAGTTCTTAACGGACTCGTTGGCTGCAAAAGAACAATATTTTCAATTTTAATATTTTTTTGATCATAAAAATTAATCATATGTTCCATAACTTCAACCATCTTTGTCTCATCACCACATAACACTTGGGGTCGCACAAACGGAATATTTAACGGATACTTTTTTTGAGCAAGTTGAATAATTTTTTGATCATCTGTGTTGATGCAAATCTCACTTAAATACTTTGATTTGAGAGCTTCTTCAATCGACCATGCGATAAGCGGTTTACCGCAAATAATTTTCGTATTTTTCCCTGGTAATCTTTTGGAACCTGAACGAGCAGGGATGACACCTAAAAAAGAAATGACACGACTTTTTTTATGCAAGCGAAGCAACCCCATTGGGTAAACACATATATTTCTTCAATACTTCTTCAGCGACTAAATTTTTTTCAGCATGAAATTTTTCATACGGCTTCATCTGACTAATTTTTGACCACACCGGACGAGCCATCAACTGATGCTTTGCTAGTTCTTGAATGAGAGTATCTAAATCAAACTTTTTAACCTTCGCAAGCATAAACCAGTGGTTCCATTTTCCAGTATCACAATCTTTAATTTCTATTTCATCTATAGATGCCAGTTCATCTTTTAAGAATGAAAACTGCCTTTCTTTGACCTGGAGAAACTTAGGTAAGTTTTCCATTTGAGCCAACCCCAGAGCAGCGTTGATGTTTGGCAGACGATAATTATACCCCACATCCGTATGAATATAGCGATACGGATGTGGAATTTTAGCGGTTGTCGCGAGATGTCGAACCTTTAAATAAAGTTCTTCACTCTCAGTTACAATCGCACCACCCCCACCTGTTGTAATAATTTTATTACCATTGAAACTAAAAATACCCAATGCACCAAAGCGTCCACATTTTTTTCCATGATACTCAGACCCTAAAGACTCCGCTGCGTCTTCAATCATGTGCAGATGATACTCACGACAAATTTTTTCTAGTTCTTGTAATCGCACTGGCAAACCAATATTGTGCATGACCACCATCCCTAAAATTTGTCGGTGCGTTTTTTTATTGATACAAACACCCGATTTAATATCAGCGTTTTCTTTTAAAAAATTTAACACCGCATCAGGACAAAGACCAAGCGTCGATTCTTCAACATCTAAAAAAACAGGATGAGCACCCGTGTGGCAAATAGCGGCAGCGGTTGCTGCAAAAGAAATATCAGGGCAAATAATTTCCGTTTCTGGATTTGCTCCTAAGGTTAAAAAAGCAACATGCAGTGCTGCTGTTCCTGTATTCGTAGAAACACAATAAGGTGAACCTGTAAAATTTTTAATCTCATTTTCAAATTTAGGAATATAATTTCCTGCCGTCGAAACCCATCCGGTTTTTATACAATCTGTAACATAAGAAAGTTCATTCCCTGAAAAAAGCGGCTCATGGAGAGCTATCTCTTTTTTATTTCGATAAAGCTTTCGATAAATCGCAACAATTTTTTCTGCAACCGTTGAAATGCTACTCATATTTTTTATCCAACTTGTCATGATACCAAGCGTATGTAAGTTTTAACCCATCTTCTAAAGTCACTCGCGGAGTAAATCCTGTTGCTTCTACAAGTTTTGTAATATCTGGTAATCTTCTCGTAGGAGAACCGGCGTTTTCAGGGCCTTTCATAAGTTGGATCGATGGATTAACTTGCTCACGAACTTTTTCAGCTAGTTCCCAAATGCTTTTCTCTTCGTTAGGATTACCAATATTATAAACGTCACATTTATTTTCATCCTTCATCGTTAAACGAACTGTTGCTTCCACAGCATCATCAATATAACAAAATGCTCGTTTATGAAAATGCGAATCAATCGCTAACTCACGATTCCCACTTTGTTGCATCTTACAAAAAAGTTCGGGGATCACATGAGCAAATCCCATTCGAGGGCCATACACATTATGATAACGCACCATCGTCACTGGCGTTTGATGGATT
>CAZFSQ010000133.1:0-4119 GCA_964521975.1 uncultured Oligoflexales bacterium
TATTACAAAAATTGTGAAATACCACAAAATCGAACTCCTATTCTTGACCAATTTATCATAAAAAATCAATATAAAAAGAAATGGTAACTTTTTTTGATTATTGCCATTTTATATCTTATTTTTTAATTTATAAAAAAATTATTAAAATTTTATCTAAATTATTTTTTATTTTTTACGAAAAGAGTGATGTGACTTTCATATTTTTGAATGACACAACAGGGAGAGTTTCTTATGCAACAAAATCAAGGATTGGAATTTGAAGATCAGAGTTCAACACCCGGCACAGCAGCTGATGGATTTAGTCAGGCAGGTGGGTCTCAAGCATTTTCAAATAATTTTGGCGTGACGGATGGTGGATATCAATTCAAATCAAAAGGTAAACTCAAATGGATTTTTTTATCGCTCTTACTTCTTATTGGATTAGGGATCGGTGGTTATTACTTTGTTAAACATCGTCAAGACCCAACCTATAACTTTCAAAATTTAATTGCGGATGGAAAGTTATATTTAAATAAAATTCAAAATTGGGCACATGATCTTTTTTCTTCTAAAAAAGTAGAACAGGAAATTGCAAAACCTGAACCCACACCTGAACCCGTCAAAAATGTAGCTCCAATCATTCCAGAAAACCCATATTGGATTTTACCATCACGCATTACAGGAGAAATCAAACCACCCTCACGACCCTGGAATAGTCTCGAAGAAAATGATCTGCGAACGATGTTCTCTAGCGAATTTAATTATCAGCATTTTAAAGCCATGCAAGAAATTCGTGAAAAAAGATTAAAGGGTAGTGATGCCCTACTGATGGACGCTCTCAACGAAAAAAAATTATGGCTGCGAATGACCGCTTTGATCGGTCTTTCCGAAATGGGTTATGACGTTCCTTTGTTCTGGCTTGAAAAAGCTCTCGGTAATGACGCAAAAAATAAAAAATTAAAAGCACGGGTTGCTAATTACTTTGCTCGTTTTGAAGATAGTGCAACGGCAGGAGAAAAACAAATTTTACGAATAGCGGTACGCATCACACATGGAGCTGCACGACTTAATATTTTAAAAGCCCTTGCCAATAACAGTGACGAACTCACTCCGCTTTATTTGTCTGCTGCTTCCTACGACCCTTATCCAAAAATCAAAAAATGGTTGCAAAATGAAGTTGAGTTACGTCCCGTCTCCAATGAAATCCGCTCTTTTTATTTCAATCTTGTGCAAACGGATATTCAATTATCAAACACCGTTCCTAAAAATTATGAAACACTTACACCAGAACAAATCGCAAATTTAACGGGAGTGGAAGAGGAAAATAATAACTCACCAACCCAAGAAGCATCACCTTTGAAAAGTGATGCTGCGAGCAACATTTCTTTTTATGATGTGAGTCAGGATTTGATAGGGAATTAGGTTTGATAGTTAAAATGGTAGGTCCGCCTACCAAAAATGGTAGGTGGGGCTATCAATGTCTAATTTTAATAGCTACCAACAGCACAAAAACAGTCGCCATCAACTTGCTCAAAAACATATAAAATCCATAGTCGGAAATATTTTGCACTGTATAGTAATTCACAAAAAATAAAAATAATAAGGGTGATAACAAAAGCCCCAAAATAAAATAAAATGGTTTATGCTCTACAAGCAAAACTTGATAACCAATGGCAACAGCTAATAGAAAAATTCCGCCACCGCTTACTAACCAAAACAATGTCATTTCTTGATTGCTAAATGATTCATCAAAAATAAATGATAGTAACTTTCCGCCAAAAAAATAAACAAACACCGAGGCAACAATTCCCATCATCGCTAGTAATTTTAAATTGAGATGAAAAATTTTGTTTCTCTGCGGCAGATCTTTTAACACCAACATTTCTGAATAAACAGACATAATTAATCCATAAGCAATCTGTGTCGCTGCATGAACAAGTCGCACCGAACCTGCATAAAGTCCTGATGCTTGCGAACCCTCTTTCAATTCCACCCATATTAAATCAATACGATCCGAAAAAATGGGTAGCACTACAATAGGAGCATAAGGCCATGAGGCTTGAAAAATTTTTTTGATTTTTTGCCAATCTGGTTTTATAAGAGGAATTTCTTTCGTCCCCTTCCAAAAAGTAAGAACTCCAATAACAGCGTTGCTGAGTAAAGTTAAAAATGCATAGAGAATCATATCGCTTGGGTCTTGAACACATAGCAAAATAAAGGCGAGTGATAAAAACTTTCCAACCGACAATGTAAGACTGGCCCAATTCAACTTCTGTATCGCAATGTGTAACCAAAACAAATCAATGCTACTAAAGAAAAGAAAAGTTCCCAAA
Source organism: uncultured Oligoflexales bacterium (assembly GCA_964521975.1). GTDB lineage: Bacteria > Bdellovibrionota_B > Oligoflexia > Oligoflexales > CAZFSQ01 > CAZFSQ01. The sequence goes on from CAZFSQ010000133.1 coordinate 2,313, forward strand.
ATCGCCACGCTCTCTATATAAGGCGAGAAACTAGGTACTAAAAAACAAAAAAGCAGCATGGAAAAATAAATAACCAAGCTGTGGAAAAATTTGAGCATCATAATATTACTTACAAATGAACTTTTTTCTTCCGCGTGTGTAAGGTGGTTCAGATGGGTTGTGCCATAATGATGATACCCACACACCACAAAAGGAATAGCGATATCCATAAGAGCAATGAGAAATTGGGCCTCACCAAATCCCACTGTGCCCAATTTTTTTTGAGCATGATGAACAATAATAAGAGGGGCAATTTTATTGACTACTTCAACCCCCATCGCTATCAGAACTGTTGTGGTTAATCGTTTACGAATAAAAAATCTTTCTTAAATAAAAAATAATTTTGATTAAAAATAAATTATCGCGAGAATTTTTTGATAAGTCTATGAATTAAAAACAGATGCCCATCCACTCGCCAGCTCGCGGAGCCTATTCGAACCTTCGGTGCTCATTGGGCATGACAAACCTCCGCTAAATAATTTTTCTGTCACACCGAAATAGTAGTTGTAGTTTTTGACTTGAAACCCACCAATGTAGAAGGAGCGACGATCATGAATTTTGGCGATCTCAAAAAATCACTTAAAATGGTAAGCATTTCAGACAATGATTCACTCAAAAGAACCCCTCTTGGAAAATTATTACAGAAGTATGAAGCCTATCCAACGAGTATTCAAGGGTCTAAACATATGATCTTGGTTGAACACGGATCAACACCCAGACAGTTGAGCGATCTGCCTGAAATTTCCGTCGCAAAAAAAACCATCGTCATCAAAGAAAATAACGGCACATGGCAAAAGATTTGGCCTGAAGTAAATGTGGATACGAGTGAAGAAGAATTTGAGATGGTCGAAGAATAGTGTATTCTAAAAGATAGGAGGAGTTTTAATTATGGCTCTTCGTATCATGAAAGCTAACGAAATAGATCCAAAATCACCGCATCTAGCGTTAGGATTCGATCAGGCATTTATTCATGAAGTTGAGGAAAAAGCTTCGCAATTTTTTATTGCGTCGAGTGAAATGGAATATGTGACGAAAAAATGGGAGTTCATGAATAAAGTAAAAAATGTTAAAGAAAATATTTCTAATCTCGATTTGGCTCTTCATCTTGTTGAACAAGTTTCTGAAAATTTAAAATCTATGCGACAAGCCTCACAAAGTCAGATCCCTAATGATTTTGGTAAAGCCACTGTATTAAAACTTTTATAAATGATGGATAACCCAAAAAAAGATTTAATTTCCCTGCTAACTTCCCTCGCCGGTAGAGGTAAAGATGACATTATTCAATTATTGAGTCGCGAAATTGGTCAAGCCTTTGGCACCGTTTTCAAAGAATTACTGGGTAAAGCCATGGAAGGAAAAAAACTCAACGTCACCATTGAACTCGTCCCTAAAGATCATAAAAATCCAAAACCAAGCAAGAAAAAAGTTTGATGAAAAAATCAAAAAAAAATTATTCCCGTCCAGTCATTGGCTGGAGAGAATGGCTCAGTGTCCCCCATCTCAATATTCCACATATCAAAGCAAAAATAGATTCCGGGGCAAGGACATCTGCCCTCCACGCTTTTGATATTGAAGAGTTTGAGAAGCATGGCAATTTGTGGGTAAAATTTAAAGTACATCCCCATCAAAGAAATGACTTTTACACGGTTCACGCAGAAGCTCCTTTGATTGAAAAGCGTCACATCAAAAACACTTCTGGAAAACCCCATCTTCGTCACGTCATTGAAACAGATATCATTCTTGGAGATTTTATGTGGAAAATAAAAAT
>CAZFSQ010000133.1:4129-6361 GCA_964521975.1 uncultured Oligoflexales bacterium
ATAACGCTTGTCAACCGATCCGAGATGGGTTTTCGTATGTTAATTGGACGTGCTGCTATTAAAAATGTTTTTATGGTGCATCCAGGCATTTCTTACATTCAAGGAAAGCCACCTAAAGTGCGAAAGAAACATCTCAACTAATTAATAGAGGGGAATCTTTTCAAATTATGAATATTGTCGTCTTATCGCGTAATGAAAATCTTTATTCAACGAGTCGATTAGTAGAAGCTGCCAAAAAAAGAAATCACAGTGTTCGTGTCATTGATTATTTACGATGTTATATCAATATCGCATCACACCGCCCTGAAGTTGTTTTTGCTGGCGAGAAATTAAAAGATATTCATGCTGTGATCCCAAGAATAGGTGCGGCGAATACTTTTTATGGCACAGCCGTCGTTCGACAATTTGAAATGATGGGAACGTACACTCTCAATAAAAGCCAAGCCATCTCGCGTTCACGCGATAAATTACGCAGCTTACAAATTTTGGCAAAAAAAGGAATTGGTTTGCCTGTAACAGGATGTGCCCATTCAACCAAAGATGTAAAAGGTCTCATCAAAGTAGCGGGTGGAGCACCACTCGTTGTGAAACTTATCGAAGGAACACAAGGCATCGGTGTGGTTTTAGCTGAAACACAGAAAGCAGCGGAATCCGTAATCGAAGCGTTTCGTGGGTTGGATGCTCACATTCTCGTACAAGAATTTATCAAAGAAGCTGGTGGCAGCGACATTCGTTGTTTTGTCGTAGGGAATAAAGTGGTGGCGTCGATGATGCGAAAAGCTGCCGAAGGTGAATTTCGTTCTAACATTCATCGAGGTGGTACAGGTCATAAAGTCAAGATTACCCCTGAAGAAAGAAAAACCGCTGTGCGTGCAGTACAAGCATTAGGACTCCAAGTAGCCGGTGTGGATCTTTTACGATCCAATCATGGCCCTGTTGTCATGGAAGTTAATTCATCTCCCGGTTTAGAAGGAATTGAAAAAACTACGGGCACAGACGTCGCCAGTCAAATTATTGAATGGATCGAACTGAGCGGCGGAAAAGGGCATACACCGGACAGAATAGTTTCTTGATTTAATTATCTATCCAAATTCAAATCAGGATCACTCACTCGATATTGTTTTATTTTTCTTTGCAGCGTGCGAATACCAATCCCAAGTACCTTGGCTGTCTTCGTGCGATTCATGTTGTAATGCCGTAGCGATTCAATAATAATCGCTCGTTCAATATCTTCCAGTTTCATCCCTGGGCGAAAATAAATACCATAGTCGTCCACTACAAATGGCAGAATAGGTCTTTCTCGCATGGCATTATTAACGGATGCTCCTCCAGAAATAACATGACTCTTCATTGTTTCCATAATTTTTACCCCCTCCAAAATGTTTCCATTATATGAACGTGCAAAATGGGGGCCATGAAAAATAATTGATTTTTTAGGATTTATAGACTGAAAGTGGTACAGAAGTAAACCGTGATACTTTTATTCTGGTAACAAAAGTATCACGACATTATTTGGGATATATATAAAAGGGTAAAGGTTATCTTAATAGACTCAAAACTAATTCAGGTAATTGATTCGCTTGACCAAGAACAGCCGTTCCTGCGTTGGCAAGAATTTTTTCCTGCGTCAAAGTGGCTGTCTCTGCTGCGTAATCCACATCACGAACACGACTATTCGCTGATTGAAGATTTTCTATCTGAATCCCTAAATTGTTCACTGTTCTATTAAGACGACTTTGTTGCGAACCAATGATCGCTCTTGTTGCCGCTACTCGTTGCAACGCTTTATCAATTGTTGTCAACTTATCAGCAGCCATTTGTCGATCAAAAGAATCATCAACATTCATTGGCCCAATTTCTGCTTCCATATTTAATGAAAGCTCATCCACTGGATCAATGCGGTAAGCATCTAAGCTAAATCCAATAGTGTCTGTATTCGGAGCCAGTCCATCTCCCGCACCCACATGAATTGTTAATTCATTGATGCCATTATTTTCTGCTGATCCTCGCAAGAGTTTTAAACCGTTAAACTCTGTTGAGTTTGAAATTCTTTGGATCTCTTCCACTAACTGTTTATATTCTTTATTAGCATAAGAACGCTCAACGTTACTGATCGTATCGGATGCTGATTGAGTAGCGACTTCTCGCAATCGAATAAGAATATTCGATATCTCATTCATACTTCCTTCAGCAACCTGCACAAACGACACACCGTCTGAAGCCTTTCGCTGG
>CAZFSQ010000134.1:0-6289 GCA_964521975.1 uncultured Oligoflexales bacterium
GTCGCCGGGTTGTTCGACGCGATGCGCCCCTCCAACCATTCACTCATTCCCTCTTGTAGCCACCTTGTCCTAAGTTTAGATGGGTAGGAGTTAAAATAATGGGCGAGTTCGTGGGCAAGTAATTGCGTAATGGCAATGGGTGCGTTGTAGGGGCCGAGTGTGGATAAAATCCCGCGATCTGTTGCATTGAGACCAACATAATGATTAATCTCGGAAGAAGAATAAAAAAACGGAATGCTGTGGAGCCCATCAAACGGTTGACCCCACATGGTTTCCATTGTTGTAAAAAGATGGGGTAAAATTTTTAAATGATCAAAAATAAAGTTTTGATCCAGAGATTCATTTTCCATCCAATGAAAATAAATTTTTGCTGGTAAAGAATTTCCAGCATGTTGTGTGTTTAGGGAAACAAGATTGAAGGGATTGTTTAAAAAATAAGGTAGCCCACGATCGGTGATTTGATGAATGCGGTCGATGCACGAAGGGCGAAAAGCGAGATGTTCATTGGTTGCAATGGATGCGAGATCATTTTTCGCAAGTTTGAATTCGATCGTGTCATTATTTAGAGTGCAGGTGGATTGAATATTTTCTATTGGATTTTTTAGATCATCAGTTTTAAAAATTTGAATTTTTTGATTGCTGCATTCAACATGATATAAAAAATTTGTTCCTGAACCAAAAGATGATTCACTGATGCCTGTAGGACCTATGTCAAATGCGTAAACAATATTAGGATGAGCTTTGGTTTGTCCATATGTATTGATTTGTACTGTGTATGAATTCGTGGAATCACTAACCATAACCGCTTTTAGATCGCAAGATGATGCAGCTTGTGGAAGGTTGAATCCATAGTCAATTGCAGAGGGTTCTGAATTTAAGATGGTGAAATCTGTATTCGATAAAAATGGGGAATCTGCGAGTGGAGTTATTTCGTCGAAATTTTTTGCCAGTGGGGTATTCATAAATAAAAAATCTGGGTGGTTGTTTTCAAAAATAATTTTTTTAACTGATCCCAACAGTTCATCTTTTTGAGCTTGTACGTAGAGGGTGATCGGCGGGAAAAGCACGATGGGATTTTCATACAGTTTGGCGTCATGGATATTTTCAAAAGGAAAAAAATGATAATAAATTTTAGCATCAGGTTCCGAATAAAGAGCGATGAATAGTTGAGCATCGGTTTGTGACTTATAGGGAAGAAAAGAAGAAACAACATCAAGACTTCCTGGCTCAACTCGGTAAATAATGTTTTCTGTATTTTCCAACTCCCCTAGGTGTTCTGCTCCCTCTTCAAAAAAAGTTTTACCATTTCCCTTGCGAGCACAACTTAAGTGTAGGAAAATCATTAAAGCTAAGAAAAAATTTGTTGAGTACATGTTGAGAATATAGCAATACCCGTGGAACTAAAAAAGCGTCAACTTCAAATCACTATTTTTTTAATTTCATTTTGTATTTTAATTTTACAAATGACCTATATGCGTATTTTGAGTGTCGTCCTTTGGTATCACATGGCCTTTTTGTCGATATCACTCAGCTTATTGGGTCTAGGGGTTCCCGGTGTATGGTTTAGTATCAAAAAACCAAGTTATGATTTGCTAAAAAAGTTTTTATTTCTTGCGAGTGTTTTGACTCCTTTGTCAGTTGTCTTGATCTTCAAATTAGGTCAGCCGAATACGACGCTCACGACGATGATTTCAATTGTAGCAATATTGCCAACATTGATTATTTTGGGCAGTGTTGTTTGTATTGTTTTGACACTGTCGCCCACGAAATGGATTGCCAGTCTTTATGGTTCTGATCTATTGGGGGCAGCTTTAGGAGCTATCGTGGTTTTTTCATTGCTAAAAATAATTCCAGCTCCCCATTTAATTGTTCTCGTTGGACTGATTCCTTTAGGGAATTATTGGTTTTTATCTTCCGACAAAAAACAACCACGTATTTTCCTTGTGCTGAGTTTTATTTTCACCATTTTATTTTTTCGTTGGCCGCTTGAGCTTAATTTTACCAAAGATTATTCCGAGGCAAAAATTAACGGGAAAAAAATATTTGAGCAATGGTCGCCGCTCGCTAGGATTACGATTTTTGATCACATTTTTTGGTCAGAGAAAGATGTGGAATTTACGTGGGGGTCAGCTCGCAATAAAAAGTATAAGCAAGTAGAACAATATTGGTTGGAGCAAGACGGTGGAGCTGGGACTCCTATCATAAAATTTGATGGTAATTTATCGACGCTTGATTATTTATTGGGTGATGTGACGTCGATGGGTTATCAAGTAAGGGAACCAGAGAGTGCCGTTATCATTGGTGCGGGTGGGGGAAGAGATATTCTTACAGCGATTCGCTCGCATGTGAAAAATATTCATGCGGTTGAATTAAATGAAGTGACAGTGAATGCAGTTGATGAAAAATTTGGGAAATTTTCCGGTAAAATTTACTCTCAAGTCCATTCACATATCAGTGAAGGTAGAAATTTTTTATCTCAGACAAAAGAAAAATTTGATCTTATTCAAATTTCCATGATTGATAGTTGGGCAGCGACGGTTGCAGGGGCTTTTGCTTTATCAGAAAATAATCTTTACACCGTTGAGGCATTTCGACTCTATTGGCAGAGGCTTAGTGAGAGTGGCCTCGTTTCAACAAGTCGATGGCTTGGCTTGGAAGGGCAATATTATGAAACATCACGGTTGGCTGGAATTGTTTTAGAAGCATTAAAGCAAGAGGGAGTTACGGATCCTCAACAGCATATCGCAGTCATTCGAGGTGGAGCCGTTGCTACAATTCTCATGACAAAATCAGCAATGGATCAAAAAATATTGCAAAAAATTTCCTCGTTATGTGATGAACATTCATTTGATTTATTTTATCCTTTGATTGGAAATGCTGCATTAGAAAGCCCCATCTCGGATCTTATTTATCTCGGTGAAAATATTATTCGTGAATATACGGAAGCTGATTTAAAACCATCCACCGATGACCGTCCTTTCTTTTTTCAAGTATGGCCGGTTTTTAAATTTAGCTCGATGGACCGCAGTATTTTTACGTTGCAGGCGACAATGCTTATCGTTTCATTTTTAGCACTGATTTTATTTTTATTACCGATGCGATACGTGAAATTAGAACGCAAACAAATGTTTTTAAGTTCATTTTATTTTGCGTCAATTGGTATTGCTTTTATGATGGTAGAAATGTTTTTTATGCAGAGCTTTGTTTTATATCTAGGACATCCAAGTTATGCCAGCTCTGTGGTGCTTTTTTCTTTACTATTAGGGACGGGATGCGGGGCTATTTATAGTGAGAAAAGATCCTATTTATGGATGATCGTAACTCCTCTTTTTTTCTTATGGTTGTATTTTAATTTGCATCATCTTTTTGAAAAAACATTAGATGGTTCTTTAGGAATACGCATTGCGATCAGTGTCGTCGTTTTATTTCTCTCTGGTTTTTTAATGGGATGCTGGTTTCCTAAAGGGATGAAATCTTTTTCGGAGCAAAATAAATCTTGGTTTTGGGCAGTGAATGGAATTACGAGCGTTGTTGCTACTATTTTTTCTCTAGGTTTTGCTATTGAATTTGGTTTAAGTGCAGTGCTTTTATTGGGTGTTATGTTTTATTTATTGGCACTTTTATGGATGGTTTTAGCAGAGAGGTTGCGATGGAGTTTTTAAAGAACAAAGTATCCAATCAGTCCAATGTGGTTATTTCCTTGAGAAGGGGCAGAGGGAGAATCGCAACTTCCTCTGCCCCCTCTCAAAAAAGTAACGTATGATGAAGAAATTATTTCATTCACAAATTTCTAACGTTATCCAAGATAAGCAGTATAAGAGTATTTGTTTTTTTATTTTGATATGTGTCGCCATTTTCCCTCGTCTCATCGGCTATGACTGGGGTCTGCCAAATATATTTCATCCTGACGAAGTGCGAATTATTGACGGCGTGTGGGAAGAAATACATCAACAAAATAATATTCGTTCAGACTATGGTCCATTCAATATGAAGATCAATGCCTGGTTCATGAATATATTGCAGAGGATCAATGCGGTAGAGATTAAGGATGAGGGTGAATTTTATTTGGTGTCATTAATTATAGGGCGATGGATTTCGTGTGTTTTTGGTTTTTTGACGGTCTTACTGATTTATATAATGGCTCTGAAATTATTCAATAGAGAATGGATTGCTTGGGTTTCGGGAATGGCATTAGCTCTTTCGCCGCTTCATATCCAACTTTCAAATATGGCGACGGTAGATGTTGTTTTGACTTTTTTTATGACACTTACGATTTTTATATTGCAAAATTATTTTTTAAAACCAAATCTTTATTTAGCTATACTCATCGGGATAGTTATTGGATTAGCTTTATGTGTTAAACCGACCGCAATTTTACTATTTGCAGTTGGATTTTTTGTGATTGCATTAAAAAAAGCTCGTCATTTTTTGTGGCTTATTTGTGGAGCCATATTAACCATTCTTCTCCTCTGTCCAGAGATGATTTTTTCTTATCAAGATTATTGGTGGCTTAATTTTAAGAATCAAATTTGGTGGCACGCTTGGGATTTTCCGCAAGGGTCGCATCGTTTTTTATGGAATATTTTTATGGTGCGTGGTGCTTTAACCCCACTTTGGACATTAGGTTCTAGTGATGGTGTTCCTCAATTTAATTTTTTTATTAATCTACTGATGGGGCTTGGACCTTGTGTGGCGTTATTAGGTTTGATGCAGATCTTTGTCTGGGTATGGCGGAAGAATACAATGTTTTTACCTATGATGCTTTATACTTTTATACTCATCCTATCTTTTTCGTCTCTCAAAGTGCAGTTTGCTCGTTATCTTTTACCTATTTATCCCATGCTATGTATGGGGTTTGCTGTTCTAGCTGCTCAAATTTTTAATTCTCAAAAAAGATGGGGATATTTTTTGCTAGGTTTTAGTTTTTGGGTAAGTCTTGGTTTGAGTGTGAATGTCATTCAAGAATATTTTAAAGATGACAATCGGAAGATGATGACGGATTGGATTATTAAAAGTATTTCAGAAGGTAAAACGATTGGATTTGAGCGAGATCATTTTAGTAATCCCCATATTCAACTAGAGGACCATTCTGTGCAAGTGATTGACTGGTATAGCATGTATGATGAATCGACAAAGCATGTTCATGAAAATAAGTTGCCTTTTTTTATCGACGCAGAAAAAATTCCTAAAAATAATTTTGGTTTGAGAACGCAAGAGAGTCGCAAAAAAATGATTCAGGAATTTATCGAGCGATCTGATTATATTGTTTTGACAAAGAGGCATCTCATCAACTTTGAAAAAATTAAAGGTAGGTTTCCTGAGGTGGATGCATTTTATTTTAATTTATTTGCAAGGGGCGGAAAATTTGAAATGGTGCATCAAGTAGCATCACCTAATACTTTTTGGGGATGGCAATTACCTGATGAATTATTTGAGCAAACAACTTTTATTTTTGATAGGCCAAGGATATGGATTTTCAAAAAATTGTTTTAAGTAGCTGTGGATTTTTTATTTTATTTTTTTCTGTTTTAAGCTGGAAGAATCCTTATCACATTATTCAGCAGCAAAATGTCATTCATAAAATTGAACGAAAAAACTTTGTGGCATTTAATTATGTTATGCTCGGTCAAGAAGATGAAGCCTTAAAGCTATATCAAGAAAATTATCAACTTTTTCTAAAAAACAAACACCTACTAGTAAATCCAACCCTATATAAATCACAAGGAGAAATTGCTGGAACCATTTTAAATGGGATGGGATGGATTTATTTTTTAAAAAAAGAAGATAAAGAAGCCATTACATATTTAGAAAAATCTTTACAAGATGATCCCAAAAAGTATGAAAGTATGCTCTTATTGGGACATGTATATTTTAGGATAGGTGAGCTGACAAAATCATTAGCCTATTTTGAAAAATCTATTCGTGATGAATATTGTTTGGAAATTATCTGCCTCAAACATAATTATGAAGCAATTTTAAGTTATGCTCGTGCGTTGCGGACAGATCGACAAAAAGAAAAAGCAGTAAACTATTATCAAAAAGCGTTGGCACTTTTACCTCATGAAAAAGATACAAGATATCAATTGGCGATATTGCTAGGAGAGTTGGGGCAGTGGAATGAAGCCAAAAATCAACTGAAGAATTTGTGGACCTTGAGTGATGATAGGAATTTGATGGTTTTGGGATTGAGCGAAATGGAATTAATGCAAAATAATTTTGTATCATCGCATCAATTATTAATGGATTTATTAAATGAAAAAAATTGTGACGGGATGTGTAAAAATCAAGT
>CAZFSQ010000135.1:0-6280 GCA_964521975.1 uncultured Oligoflexales bacterium
AGAGCCGTTTCCTTCGTACCCGACTCTTTTTCACCCACATTCATATTCTCATACTCAGGAAATGGTGGAGTAAGCCAAGGCACGTGATTCATATAATTTTCAATAAGCATCACAAAAGGATCTTCTGGATAGTATTTTTGATGTTCTAAAATCCACTTTTTCCCACATTCCACTACCTGTTCATCCGTTGATTCCACCCACGTAATTTTTTTATCAGGTTGTAAATTACATTTTTTTAATAATTTTTTTCCACCATAAATTTCTCTAAACCCGTGCTGTGTAATAAACGGTCCAATATTTTGATAAGAAGGATCGACAGGCGTCATACGAACTCCGCGATAACCTAAATGTCTCAAAATATCTGGTAAACAAATTTGCTGACTCGATGACAAATTGCGATGGAATAAACTTGCCTTGCCAACAGAAGAAGAACATAACACTGTACCAAAAGCCCTGTCTGTAGGTGCATAGTTAGAAATAGCGTTTGTAAAATAAGCTCCTTGTTTCATCCAATGTGATAATTGAGGGGTGATGTTAGAAAATAAAGGGGACAATCCATCAAAACTAAACGCTCGAAAAGATTCTAATGAAATTAAAATTAAATTTTTTCTCTGACTTAAATCATAAGATTTTGTCGTGGAAGCAATATCTCCCGTCTTAAAAACAGGAAAATCAGGATAGGGAATTTTCCAACCTGGAAAATTTTCTAGCCGCTTTTGTAAAATGGCATAAAGTTTTTGTGTTTCTTCCTTTGAAATTTTCTCTTCATGAAAACTATCGCTATTTTTTATTTTCCCCAAAAAAGCATACCATTCACTAATGCCCTCATACCAAAAAGATTGAGCTAAAACTGTTTTTTTCATATCCAAAGAAAAAACTTTTTTTCTGATTAGTTTTGTTGCTATAAAAAGCACACCTAAGCAAATAATTAAAATTTTTAGAGATGGAATCGAAAAAATATTTTTATGACGTAAAAAGTAGATGAGGACCATGGGTAAAATGAGAAAAAATAAAATCCCCCAAGGTTCCACCGCCAGTAAAAATGTAGACCTCGCACTGGCAACTCCTAAATCATAAATTGAAAAAAATTCAAAAGCATCTGGAGATAAAAGGAGCCCCAAGTTCTTGACCATTTCAAAATTAGCATAGCTAAAAATCAAAATAATCGTATGCAATAGAAGTTGTATTTTTTGAGAAGCCCTACTGGCAATTATCAAAAAAAAGCAGAAAAAAGTTAGATCAAGCAAATACCCCGCAATCCATGTCACCAAAAAATGCGGAGCATTGTAATAATTAAATAAAAGCCAAAAACGTAGCAGAAAGAAATTTAAAAAATATAAAAGATAGAATAATAATTTAAAACTCATGTCCTCTAATAAGACACAAAACAATTTTCTCCGCAATCACCTGTTGCATCAAGCTCATCAACTATTTCTTTGGAATTATTTCGCTCGACAATCAAAGAATAAATCAAAGTCGCAGTCGGTGAGGTTCCCCAATGCCCTTCGATATCTGTTCCAAAAACAATTTTTTCTTGTAGATCATCAAAACGATCCCGAAATGGTTTTTTCCAATAATGCACATTGGAACAAGAATAGAAAAAGATAATTTGTTTACCCTCGTAAAACTCTGCATCCTTAAAATCACGACCATTGCCTTCAATATTAATGGTGTATGAATCTTCTTTGAGATGAGAACTTTCTAATTTCTGCCCTCGGTACTGAAACCAATCTTGAACCTCGCCAAACTTGACGGCGTTAAGAGGATAAGTCTCTGATAGCAACACTTCCTCATTAAGAAAATAAGGATTCTGTGTACCAACCTCAATAGTCTGAAAGTTTTCTCCGATACGAAAATAATTTTCATACTCACCAAAGGCTGGGCCGCGTCCGTATCGAGAATGACCATGATACATAACAACTTCATAATCTTTGAATGATTGGTAGAATTCATTTCGTTCATGACCTGCCAATATTTCAAAACTTACTTTTGATTTTTGATCTTCAAGAATAAGAATTTTATCTTCTTGAAATTTAGTGACACTCAGTTTTCTCTGGTCTTGCTTCGCTAGTTCAAGAATCATATTTTTTAATTCCGTGAGTCTTGCTTTATAATAACCGTCTTTACCTAATCCCCAATAGACTGTAACTTTTTTATCTGCTTTGATTTCTTCGTAATAATCTTTCATCTCAACTGAGATTGATTCTGTAACCGGAGCTGGTTTTATATTCGGATCAATTTCCCTTTGCCATAATTTTTCTGCATCCTGATTTTGATAAATGGAAAGTTTTTGATAATCCAAAGCATAAATTGAATTGATAAAGGTTAGAAAAAAAACACACCATAATTTCATCTCATCTTCCTCCCATATTTTTTTGACTGAAAATATTCTTAATTTTATCATGATATAACCCAATGAAACAGCAGATGTTTTTTGATCTTAGTCAAAAAAACTAAAGAATTATCCAATAAATGCCGATATCTACAATAGGAGAGCGACAGTGTTAAATACTTTTAAAATTATTTCTATTATTTCATTCTCAACTGTTTTATTAAGTTGCAATGAAAGCAATTTAGCGGGTGGTGGTAAAAGTAATGTTAATCCACCAGCTAATGTTATTCCGGGAACTAATGGAGTTCCTGATCAATCGACAATATCGGCATTACCCCCAGGAACAGGCACAACAGCAGGAGGGGATTTAACTGAAATTTTGCAGCAATGTGGAGTTACTTTAAGTGGTGATCAAAATAAAATAATTTACAATCGTGAGTTCGCTGCAATCAATCCGATCGTCAAGCAGGGAGCTAAAGATGTTATTCTTACTTCGATTCCTTATCAAATTAGAATCGTCCCTAAATTAAAAATTTACGCCACTCTTAATAAAAGCACTGTCGAAAAAGATTTTTTTGTTGCAGCAAATTTTGGAGCAGCTTTGGGTGAAGCGTTGAAAGAAATTAATCCGAAAAAAGGAAAAACAATTACCGAAACATTAGACATCGCTAGTCGCTCACAATTAATGACCTCTAGCCCTGATTGGAACGGAATTATTTGTGGTGTACAACCCGTTAAAAAAATTATCACCGAAACACCTAATGGGAGAATCGTCGTCGAGTTTAATCCTCCCATACCTACCAGCATTAACCCCAAAGCCATTGCAGCACGATATGACCAAGAATTGGGCGACTATAAAGCCTTTAATAATGTTTCAGCAACCGTTGTTGAATCAACCATTCCTGCAATTCCTGTAGGACGCTCCATCACCGGTAATGTGCAAGTGAAAAGAATTAACCCACAAGAGAATATGGGGCGATTTCCTCTCAATGCCAGTCGTGCTTACCGTATTATTACGCAATTTGGCTCACCAGCAGAAACAGAGCAACTAGGGTTAAAACAGGGTGTTGATTATTTAATCGACGAAGCCGCTCGTGATTTTAGTGCTATTGTTGTCGATACGAATGAACCAGAAAGCCGCTTTATCGCGTTTCAGTAATTTTTTTTGAGGGAGGATATTTGTTTATGAAATTTTATTTTGTTTTGATCATTTTATTTTACTCTTGCGGTACAAAAACATCGCAAAAAGTTTCTCCTAATAACCCCTCCACAATGAGCCAACAACTTGGCACGAACAATATTGATCCTAACGCCAATCAGAGTCACAAATTATTTTGCACTCTCATTCTGCAAATTCCAGAAGTGCAAACGTCATTTAATAAAGAAGTAAATAATTTTTGTTCACAAGGAAACCCAACTTCACTCTTTTCACAGCAATTAGTACAAGGTGCTTACCAGGGATCAAATAATCCACCACTGATTGATTTAAATGGCGGAGGCCAAGCGGTGAATGGAGGAAATGAGTCTGAATATTTTGGGGCAAGTTCCTATGTAGCACGTTCTCCTTCAGCAAAATCTTTTTTTGATAATTCCCTTAATCTTTTAAACACTCTGGCCAAAGGAGTGCCGCAAGGTGGAGTGGATGGATTAACACCTGGACTCAAATACACCTCCGTGCAACAGCAACAATTATCCTCACAACTCATGAAAGGTCATTGGCTCATTGGCAACGAATTAAATAAAACTGTAGCAGGGTTTGTTCCCGTGAATTCAAAATTTCAAACATCTCAAAAAAGCTATGCTTTGCAAGAAAATGCCGCCTATTTAATTACGAGTAACTCTATCCAAGCTGATCCAACATCCACGATTCAAGAAGCCAAATTATTTGTGGCATTATTACAAGTGGGCAATCAAGTGATCTCTCATATTCAAAGCAGTACGCGTACCAAAAATTTAGGGTCGCATCAAACAGCGGTGCAAGAAATTAAAAGCTCGATCACTCAAGGTGTATTAAGCTCATTTTCAAATTCCGCATTATCAAAATAAAAAAAGAGCATGGTCCTAAGACCATGCTCTATAAAATCTTCCCGAAGCCAATAGCTCCGTGAAGGAGGGGTTAAAGAAAATGATTATTGCTGCGGACAGCTAATCATTTTTTTGCGAATGATCTCTTTAAAGATGCTGGATAAATTACAATTCGCAGCATTTGCATCACCATCACACACTTTTTCAACTCGCGACGACATTTTTTCTAAAAGACTAGGACTTTTTTGATCAAGAGAACCAATACTAAAATCAATATACTTATTCAAACTGTCGCGATCATTACCAAAAAGTTTTAACGAATCATCACTCCACCAAGATGTTTGTCCCTGCATCGCAATACGAGTGGAGAATTGAATAATGTCATTGACGTAAGCTTGTCTTTCCAAACTTTTTGTTCCAATAGGAATCGAAACAATTTCCACACCGGATTTTTTAAGAGCTTCTGCACGATTGAGAGTGCCAACAGGATTACGATCCGTTGGAAATCCATCGGTAACAACAATAAGAAGCTTGGCACTCTCTTGAGCGGTAGAAGATTGAATTTGTGAAAAAAGTTTTTCGGCATTCGCAATACCTTCTTCAAAAGGTGTCAAACCATAAGGAGTTTTTAGCACACCCAATTCTTGGGCCATCTTATTTTTTGAATTTTCATCTATATTGGTCCATTGAACATTCAAGTTGCGAGTGTTAGGAAAAACAATCGAAGCAACACTCGATGGATTTTCTTTGGATGTTACTTTTGATTTTTCATAAATATCTGCCACCGCATCTAACACCGCTGTATATCTTTTGGGAGCTGCATTACACTGAAAAACTTGTGAACCACTCACTGCCTGCATTGTCTGGCGATTAGGACAATCGGTGTAAGCATTAGAACTTGAATTATCAATCATGAAAACAACTTTGGCTCCAAGAAGAATTTCTTGATTTTGACACGCAGGTGGTGGCGGTGTTGGTAACGCTGTAACATTAAATTTGCAAGTAGCGACATTCGCTGGATCAGAATTGTCTTTAATAGATAACTCAACAAGATATTCACCGCTCTCAGAAATAGATTCTTCATTTGCTTTTTGATCTGCCCGCACAAAGCCAATATCTTTTTTATATTCACCTTCAATAGCCTTAAGACTATTTCCAGATTTCTTTATATTCTGAATAATACGCCCGGTAAAAAGCGGGTTTGCCGTAACAGCTATTTTAATTGTTTCATTTGGTTTAATTGTTTCAGGAAATACAGAGCACGATAAATGGGGGCGATTATCTTGATTGGTAGGATATGAATTGCCGGAAAACTTGGCCCGACTGCAACTCATCGAAACAAGAAGAAGTACTACAAAAACTGGAAAAATAGACCCACGACGTAACAGCATAAACAACTCCACAGCAGCATTATTTCTATAAAAATCTAAGGATCAATCCCCAGATTAATAGTAATTATACATTTTTATTGTTATTTGTCAATATTTTAATAAAATAAATATATTTTATTAAAATTAACCGACTTTACGCATTTTTATGCGAGTCTCAAGTGTGAGTAAAATTAAGTCTTTAAGGTGGGCTTTCGATTCATGTAAAGCTCTTACAATGAGTTGGTAATCATCCGGGGTAAAGTAATGTTCAAACGTTTCATGATTACGGCGTTTCAAATGATGATTGATGTCATGGAAACATTTGATACGAAGATTTTCAAGGTAAACTATTTTACTTTCATAAAGTCTTTTAATGGTGTCAGGATCAAGCCCATCACTAGAAATAGGTCTCAACAATTGATCCATGATTTCGCGATAAGATTGATAATCAATATTGTTTGAAGTTTTTAACACCGCAAAAATTCCTTCATAAAAAAACATTAATCTAATTGTTTTACCTATCGGCGAGAGAAAAAAAATCTTAATGATGGTC
>CAZFSQ010000136.1:0-6265 GCA_964521975.1 uncultured Oligoflexales bacterium
GAATAAAAGTAAGAAAAGTGGAAATGGATTTCCCAAAGTAAAACATCAAAAAAATTAAAAAAATACTTGCAAAATAATACCAGTATCTCTTAAGAAAAAACCTAAATTTAAAAGCTAATAAAAATATTAAAAAGGAAACAAGGCAGAGGGCTCCGACAGCTCTCAGTTGGACATCCCACAAGGTTCGAACTAAGGACATCATCCCTAAAATGAAAAAAGGTCCAATGATGAGCGCTAGTTTTTGAAAGCTATATTTTATTTTCAAAAAGGGAATGCAGGCCAGTAGGGCTAAAGAAAATATAGCACTTGTCGATTTTGATATGAGAGATAGAAAATAAAGCGCAAGTGAAGCAATGAAATAGACCCAATTGTCACTTTTGGAAAAAAAATTTAAGAAAATCAAGGAACCCAAAAAAAACCCCAGCGATAGGAGGGTTTTAATTTGAATAATCCATCCAACAGTAAAGAGATGTAGAGGGTGGACTAAAAACAAAAGTGAAATTAAAAAATAATTCCTAAGCTTAAGTTCTTTAAGCAAGAGGAAGCAGAGGTATCCATTGAGTCCATGAAGGAAGATACTGACGAGATGATAAAGATTGTATTTAGAATGGAAAAACTGAAATAAAAGCCAAAAGAATGCATGGGTCAAGGGCCATGCTTTGTATTCGGAACCATTAAAATAAGGCCACGGGGTAGCTGAGCTGGTTAAGAATTTGTTACGAAAAATAAAGTACCAGTCATCCCACAAAGCCGAGCCAAAATAAGTCGGATAAAAAACTAATAGTGAAATTAATAAAAAAAAAGGAAAATATAAAAGAATGGTTCTATATTTGAAAATAGTTTTCA
Organism: uncultured Oligoflexales bacterium; assembly: GCA_964521975.1. Classification (GTDB taxonomy): domain Bacteria; phylum Bdellovibrionota_B; class Oligoflexia; order Oligoflexales; family CAZFSQ01; genus CAZFSQ01. The sequence continues at coordinate 847 of CAZFSQ010000136.1, forward strand.
GAATGAGCCCTTTTCTATGAGTCGCATAGATAAGACTAAAGCTAATAAAATTCTTGGTCAAGTTCATTTTGACGCAAAGATAATGTTGAATTTCTTTGTAATTAAATTAAACTTCTAGATATGTTAAAACTTAAGGTCGTGTCTGACTCTATGATGCCTCTCATTCCCATAGGTGCAATGCTCGAGGTTGAAAAAATTCACGAGGATTACAAGTTTCAAAAATTCGACATTTTGCTCTTTCAAGTTGATAATAAACTTATGTGCCATTTTTTTTGGCATCAAAATAAATATTTTGATAAAGACTTAATTATAACCAGAAATCTTAAGGATGGTGATTTCGACCATCCCTTTCCAAAGGCTAAAGTCATAGGATTAGTGAAGAACTATAAATTAAGTTTTTTTCATAAATTAAGAATTTTCTTTTTTAAAAGAAGTTGAATCAACATGATCAATCGCAATACATTCTGTGTTCTCCCTTGGATTCATAGCTTTGTAAATAGCAATGGAGCCTATCAGGTGTGCTGTACATCAGAGGAGCACCATGAAGGAATTCCCGATCCAAATGACAATTATTACAACATAAAAAATAAACCAAAATTAGAAGACGTGCGAAACGCTGAATTCATGAAGAGTTTGCGACTTAAAATGCTCTCGGGGGAATGGGATAAGATTTGCACGAGATGTTTTGAAACGGAACGCCTCGATGGCACCAGCAGAAGAATGATCGAAAATAGCGAACATCAAAGCTTGCTTGAGGAGTTAATCAAAAGCACGCATGAAGATGGAACCATTAAAAATCAGCTCCAAACTTTAGATTATCGTCTAGGTAATAAATGCAATTTAGAATGTCGCATGTGCGGGGTTTTTTCCTCTGAAAAATGGGTTGCTGATTGGAATAAAGTCAAACCAGCTAAGGAGGCACTGACTGAAGAGCAATTGAATGATTTTAGAAAGATCAATTGGCCTGAGGATCCGTATTTAGTTGAAGAATTTCGGGGGAAACAAGGCCTTGTGGAGAGGATTCATTTTGGAGGAGGAGAACCACTAATCTCAAAACAGATGACGGCTCTTTTACAGGAATGTGTAACGAGCGGACTTTCTAAAAACATCACACTTTCTTACAACACAAATATCACCGTGCTTCCAAAGGACGTACTACATTTGTGGAAAGAATTTAAGGGAGTAAAGTTGCTGTGTAGCGTGGATGGCTTTAATGAAATAAACGAGTACATCCGCTATCCCTCCAATTGGGGGCAGGTGGATAAGAATTTACACTTTTTGGATGAAAACTTTAATGAGCTAGGGCTTGTGGAAGTGCTTTTATCGACTACCGTTCAAATTTACAATGTTTTAAACCTCAACGAACTATACAATTACGTCAGTGGCTTTAGAAATATCACACCGGCATTAAATTTGATAAATTTACATTTTCCCATCTACTTAAGCTCTCAGGTGCTCCCGCCGGGGGCAAAAAAAATTGCCACAGAAAGGCTGGTTAAAATTGCAAAGAGTTTAGATGGTACTTTGTTACCGGAACAAAACTACTTGCTGGAAAATATTTATCAGATTATTAACTTTATGAACGAACGTGATCTATCAAAAAAACTCGGGGAGTTTAAAAAAACTAACAAAAAATTTGATGAGTTAAAAAATGTGAAATTTTCAAAATCACTTCCGGAGTTAAACGAGCTATTAATAACACATTACTTGGATCATGCGGATGTCTAGTCTTTCAACGAATCCAAAGTATCAACTGGTATTCCTCTCAATTAAAATGGCTTTCCTTTCTTTGTTTTTTTTTTTTTGAGCTTCCTCTTTAGTTACAATGATTTCTTCGAAAATGGGGTTTACATAAACTATACGAGATCAATTGTTAGTGATCTCGACTTTAACATTTTTAATCAATTCACTCATCCCGCCGACCTTTGGATGGTGACAAAAAATTACCATCACCCAGATTTTCACTTTAAAACGATTTCGTCATTGCTGTATTTGCCTGAAATTCTCTTTCAAAAAGTATTTGAACTAGGAAGTGATTGGAGGGTTTATTATTACAATTTGATAGGAGCCTTCTTTTTTCTCTTCAGTTTACACAAGATAAAAAGCTGCCTCTGTGAAACATTTCATTTTTCACAGAGCCGGGTTCGAAAAGTTATGTGGCTCTACTTTGCCAGTACCGGCGGATGGTTGATTTTTTTCCACTATCCACTTTCAGTAGATATCATAAATATTTTTTTTTACACTTTGATTTTTGAGAGATTTCTAGGAACCAAAAAGCAAGAATATAGTTTATGGTACTCGGTTGCTTTTCCCTGTGTCTTTTTTATCAAGACCGAAATGCTCATTGTTTCATTCTTCTATTTTTCATTGAATTGGTATTTTGATAGATTGACTAAAAAAAACATCGCGGAGGGTCTTTCCTTTGGTTTGTATTTTTTACTCTTCTCACTCATTCGATACAGCCAAATCGGCAGCTGGGACTTGTTTCCCATGTCATCCATTGCCTCACTGGAGGTGTTGTTTTTATTGGGGTGGAAAAAACTATTTAGCTTAGATGGACTCTTGTTTTATTCGCCATTTTATTTATCGATGCCAATTTTTTTCCAATATTTTCACACCGAGAAAAGGAAAATTAACTGGCGTGTTTTGATATTTGCCATGGGACCCATGACATTGATTTCACTATCTCTTCTAGCATGTCCCTTGAGAGTTATTAATCTCTTTTTTGATAGGCACCTCGTGCTATTTGCCATTGCCTTTATTTATCTAGGACTAAGTTATTATGAAATCCTCAAAAAAAATTTTTTGAAGGTGTACGGGGTAATCGCCTGGGGGCTTGGCACAAAGCTTTACTATTTTTTATCTGATCGTGGAGCAAGCGACTGGGGAGCCTTTCAAGGAGTCGATTTCAATAAATATCATCATCGCATTAATGTCCTGGTGAACTTTATCTCTCAACATCTAGAGTTTATTTTTCTTGGATTTATTTGTATTTTTATTATTGCATGGATTTTTTTGCGTTTAAAAAATTCTCCAGTTTATGTCATCGCAATGGTTTTTATCTTGAGTTCCTCGCTTTCTTTTTGGATCAATCAAAAGGCCACAAGCCATGACAAGAGTCAAAATAGAGTTATTTGCGAGGGGGAGTCCTGCTTCTTAGATGACTTTATTGATGTTTACTCAAACGCCATAGGACAATATCAAGCCGTCAATGATTACGAGAGCATAAAAATAATTCAAAATGACTTTAATGTGAAATACAAAAAAATTACAAAAGGGTTAACATTGCCGAATGAGTACTTCAAAAAATGTTTTACAAGTGGTGTAAGATCTTCCTTCTGGCGAATAAAGAAGCTCCATGATCCAAAAAGTTACACAGACGAGGAGCGAGATCAAAATTGTTTTCATGATGAAGTATTTAATTTTTCTCGTTGATTGTTGAGCATTGTTATTTTAAAGTTAACACATGACAAAAATTATTCTCTCAGTCGTTGTTCCATGTAGAAATGAAGAAGCGAATTTAAAAAAATTTTTAGAAAATTTAATCTTAGAATTGGATAAGAATTTTTTAAACTCTTATCAAGTCATAGTCGTAGATAACCAATCGTCAGATAATAGCTTTGAAATTTCGAATGCACTCGAGCAAGTAACTACAATAAAAGAGCTCGAAATAGGCTATGGCTCCGCGCTTAGCGCTGGAATAAGAATTGCTAAGGGTGAATATGTAGTTGTTATTGATGCAGATTTTACTTATCTTCCATCGGACATCTTAAAGATGTATAATGAGTTAAAGTCGAAAGATTTGGACCTGGTGTACGGAAACAGAATTGAAGGAAATATAGAAAGCGGGGCCATGCCAGTTCTCCATGAGCTAGTTGGAACTCCACTCCTAAATTTCATATTTAACTTTCTTTTTTCTAGTAAAATAAAAGATATAAATTCAGGATTGAGAATTTTCAAGCGAGAAGTTTTTAACAAGCAAAAGTTTAACGAAAAAGGGATGTCTTTTGCTTCTGAGTTTTTCATTAAGTTTGTGCAAAGTAATTTTAAAATTGGAGATGTGCCAATTACTTATCAAAAAAGCCCAAATTTTCGTAAATCAAACTTGAAGACATTTCAAGATGGATTTGCTCATCTGAAAATTATTTTGCTATCAAAGTTTTATAAGTTTAGGAGCTGACATGGAAATTGTTGGTAAATATAAAATTTTACTTTTACGATTAGTTAGCCTCAAAAAGATTGAAGAGCACGTTCGATCAGCGAGATATCCTTATAACTTATTCTTCCTAAGAGCTTATCTTGAGAGGCAAGGTGAGTTTGAGTTAGACTTAATTGACGAGATAATCGGTGATAATCTTAACCTCAATTCTTTGAGTGAATTTGACTTAGTCATTATACACCTTAACACTCCTGATAAAAAAAGATTTATGGAGATTGGATCATTCTTAGATCCACATAAAACGATAGTTACAGGCCAAGCACCAACTGGGGAGCCTCACCTTTTCGACAAATTTGTTATTTTCAAAGAAGACTATGAACGAGAAGTCACAAACTACGTAGTCAGAAGATTTTTAGATCGTGAGACTCCAAAAAAGGAGTCAAGTGATGCGATCCCATTATTAGACTTAACTAAAGAAACCTTAGACAAATATAATACTCTTTTCCCAATACCTATGAATTCAAAAATAACTTGGGGACAGCTTCTGACAAGCCGAGGATGCCCGCATCAATGCTCATTTTGTACAAATGATATTAGGGAGACCTACGGTAATAGGATGTCCTTTTTCCCGGTAGAATTTGTCGTTGAACAAATTAGGCTGCATTTAAAAAATGGTGCCAATGCGATCTATTTCTCCGATGACGATTTTACAGTTTCTAGAAGAAATGTCGCTTCTATTTGCAATGAGTTAATCGATAAAAAAATATCTGCTCCGTGGACTGCCCATGCGAGAGTTGATGAAGTTGACTTTGATCTCTTAAGCTTGATGAAAAAGAGTGGCTGCTCATTATTGCGCTTTGGAGTTGAGTCGGGGGATTTGTCTATATTAACGGAGCTTAGGAAATCCCAACACCCTGACAGGTGGTTTAGGCAAGCTCAAGAAGCTTTTCTACATTGCAGGAAATTAAAAATACCGACAGTAGGTCTATTTATCATAGGAAACCCCGCAGAAGGGCATGGTCAAATTTGGAAGACAATTTTACTTTGTCTGAAGTTAAAACCAACTTTGATTCAGGTTCATTTCTTTACGCCTTACCCTGAAACCAAATTTGCAAAAGATTCAACAGACTATAGTGATCAATACCATTATTCGGCTAGTGAGAATAATCCATCTAAGATATCAAAATGGGGATTGGTTTTTTACAGGTTTATTTTTTATGCTTTGTTTATGATGCGGATTGATTTTTGGATACAAAATTT
>CAZFSQ010000137.1:0-6258 GCA_964521975.1 uncultured Oligoflexales bacterium
TTCATAAATACGTGGTTCAAGCTTTCCTGCTTCTAATACATCCTTTAAGCTTACTTTCACCCTTCTTTTTTTAATTGTATTGTGATGAAGAAGTCCAAGGTAGACAAACCATGCTATCGTATTTTGAAAATAATCTTGTTTAAACTCATGCTGATATTTCTCTGCTAAATTTTTTCCCTTTTGAATAATTCCATAATTCATAGAGTTTATTCCTTCAACAATTTCTGAATATCTACTTTCCTACTAAAGATATTATCGGAATTATATTATAAAACTTAAGCTTATTATACAAATATGTATAATTGACATTATAACCAAGTACACCTATTTAATCTATTAACTCAACACAGACATCCACAATATTTTTCATCACTTTATTTAAGTTCTCTTGAAAATGAATGGGGGCCTGTGAATCGGCAACATCCGTTATTCCTCGAATTTCCACAAAGGATCTCCGATTAAATGAAGATGCTCTCGCTCCACCTGCCCCTTCCCAAGCGACAGCTAAAGCATTTGTATCACGATGTATTTCGTTAGCTCGCACAACACTCACGACATCTTCATCACCACTAGCAATAAAACCAAAATGAATTCCAAATGGAAAATCATGTTTTGCTAATTTTGATTTCATGTAATTGAGTGTTTGATCACATGCAGAAAAAGACGGCAACGGCTCTGGATCAAACTTTTCTTTATAATCATGCTCAATCGTTTTTTCAGCGACAACGATATCAAACGTCTTTACTTTAGAAATTCCTCCAGCAGCTCCTATGCAAAAAACTTTTGAAATGTGCGAGTAATGATGGATGAGATACTGCGTTTGAATACCAAATTGAACTTTTCCATGTCCACCCACCGCACAAACTAAATTTAAATCTGAAAATATTTTAATAGGAATAGAAACAAGATGTTTTTCTATTGAACTAAACCCGTAACTTTTTAAATGCTGACAAAAATATGTAAATTCCGATTGGAGTGGAAACATAATGAGAGAATCTTTAAACATATTATTTAAATCTACCAACATCTTTTACAATCTTCATCAATATATTCTTGACTCAAAAAAAAAACGGTTAGTATTTTTCATAACGTTTTTTATTAACCATCTAAAAAGGAGGATCAAAAAATGAAACGTTCTTTTATCAGTGTCGTATTGGGATTAGGAATGACACACCTAAGTTTTGCGAATGCCTTATTATCACTTTGCAAGACAGATCAAAATATCGTGGCTAGTTCACTTATTGGAACATGGGTACTTGCCAATGAAGTGGATGAAATGTTGAGTACAGGAAAAAGTGATCTAGGCGACGAAGGAACTGTAATTTTTACTGAAGACAATAATTCACTTCAATATTTTGATCTTTTAGAAAGAACAGGCACTCCATGTGCATACTTAAGTGGAGTAGTACAGTTAAGTCATCGCATTGTTGGAACCGACGGTAAAGAACGCACTGTAAATTTTCAATCACCTTTTGTTTTGACTGTAGTATCTGGCAATCCCAGTATTTGGTTTGATGAACGCGGATTTGATAAAAACTTAAATCGAATTAAAGATCTGCATAGAGGTTTTATTATGCTTGCCAAAGGTGAAAACAAATCGAAAGATTTACTATTCCGTGGCGGAGATAATAACAATCAAAGAATGTACGCTTTCAAAAGAAAAGAATAATTTTATACCCAGTAGGTGCATCCAAAAGATGCACTCATTTTTCTAATCAAATTTTTTCTATCACATCCTTTTTTTATTTTTTAACCACTATACAAAATCCGATATTTAACGTATATACAATAATAGTATGTTCACTTGGGACCCGCTTAAAGCGATTGCTAATTTTGAAAAACACCATGTATCGTTTGAAGAAGGTGCTACAATTTTTTATGACCCAGATGCTTTGGATTGGCTAGATCATACCCATTCCACTACTGAGTTGCGGTTCAAGCGACTTGGCTCTTCTAAAGAACAAAGAATTCTTTTAGTCGTTTATACCTTAAGGAGATTAAATCATGACAACAAAGAAACGATCCGAATTATCAGCACGCGGTTGGCGAGCAAGAAAGAAAGACAAGCATATTGTCAATAGTGAAATTGATTTTTCTGATATCCCAGAATCCACGGATGACGAATTAAAAAATGCCAAGAGAGTTGGGCGTCCTACGAGTGAATACACTAAACAATTAATTGCCATTAGAATTGATCCTAGGATTTTAGATAAAATCCAAAAAATGGCCAAAGCTCAAGATAAACCCTATCAAACTTTTATTCATGAGTTACTTGAAAAAGTCGCTAATAAAAAGAAAGCTGCTTAAACTAATTAGTCCTGGCTTTGAGCGTTGGGATTAACATTACATCTGTTCTAGCAAGAAGGAAGCGGACCAAAAGCAGGACATTTTGTCGTAAAGTTTTTACAAGGAGCACCCGTCGCTTGAGCTTTAATTAAACTACAAAATTGATTTCCTCTTGCAGTTTCACAGCTTGCTATTTTATTTGCTTCCTCTTTAGTCATACAATTTGGATTTGCTGGTGGAAAATCTGTTTTACAAGCTGCAATTCCTTGTCTTGCATTTTCTAAGGAAGCAACACAAATTTTACAATCTAATGCTGTATTCGCTGCCTGCATTTGACTACTGACACTATTATAATAAGTAATAAATCCTAGAGCTGTCACGACAACAGCAGCTGCGGCTACAGCACCAACGCAAACAGCTGTACCAGAAATGATCCCACCTCCAGTTGCCGCTCCAGTCCCAGTACCCGCTCCAGTCCCAGCACCCGCTCCTGACACACCCAGCCCCCCAGCGTCAGCACCAAATGCTTTTAAACAATCTATTCCTCCTATTCTGCACAAACTTGGATCTATCGCAGGCGGAGGAGCAAAAACATTCTTAGGTACCGTCATTGTAAACCCGAGAATAAATATTAAAATTATTTTATTTAAATTAAAATCTCGCATACACCCTCCAAAATTAGTTTTTATTTGATAACTATTCTTCCATTGTAATCATGAAATGATAAGAAAAACAAATTGCGTATCAATTCTTTACTGAGCAAACCAATGTTAAATAAAGATAATTATTAAAAATAGTTTATATTTTTTAAATTTAAATCAGTTTACGTTTTCCAGCTTAATTGTTTCTATCTCCTCTTTTTTATACCCTGACTCCAACAGCACCGGCTCCAGCACTTGATAATTCCCCATCATATAAAGTCGCATATTTTCTGGATTCTTCATCAGCTCTTGACGAGCTGTTTCAACTTGATCAGGCGTTACTGACAAAATATTTTTTGTATAGTCTTCTAAAAATTTTGTGTCCCATCCTTGGGAAGTGTAAATAATTTTACGCACCATAAAATCTCTATCTAATTCAAACTCAGATTTCATTCTTAAAATTCGTTTTTCGATATACTGCTTCAACTCTTCAGATTTTATCTTTTCTTGTAAAAATTTTTCTTTGATATTTTTTATTCCAACTAATAGATCTTTAATTTGCTTATCACCGCCAAAGGTCCAAATTCCCCAAGCAGGAGCTTGCAGTAACGCATAACTGAATACGCCATATGTCAAACCTTTTTCTTCGCGTAGTTCTTTTCCAAGCCGTGATGAAATCCCCCCACCCAAAATATCCATCATCAACGATGCTGCTAAAAATTCCTTTGTATCTGCTGGAAAAGTTTGCCGATGCATCAAAATAATTTGATGATCTGTCGCGTCAGGTTTATCAATAATAGAAACTTTTTTTTCTGGATGAGGAATTTTTTCTAAAACTGATGATAACGATTCTGTTTTTTTATTTTCGTATGAAGGCACTTTTTTATTGCGTAAAATTTTTTCGTTCATATCTTGTAAAACTTCGTTCTTATTCGCATCACCTAAATAATAAAATGAAGCTTCTTCAAAACGAAATAATTCTCGAAAATATTCTTGGATATTTTTTAATTTAACATTTTGTAAAGAGTTTAAAGAGCCTTTGTCATCTAAGATATCACGATGATATCCAAAAAACATTCTTAGTGAAAAATATCGCACCATCCCTGCCATATCGTTATATTCTTGTTTGCGATTTGTGATAACTTTGCCTTTACTTTTTTGAAATATGATTTCATTAAATTTGGGTTCTGCTAAAATTTTTGCCATCACCTCATAAACATTTTTTCTAAACTCTTTCACACATTCTATCTGCACGAGAATTGTTTTTGGCTGCACCTGCCATTCTATTTTGCTGCCTTTAAGAAAAAGAAATTTCTTGAACTCATTTTCATTCATATCTTTTGGGCCAGTAGATAAAATATCTATTAAAATTTGTCCTAACCCTTGCAGATCTTTTGGAATAAGGGATGCACCACCATGAAATGAAATGAGCGTCGTCTCTCGCGGCAATTCTTTATTTTCAATATAACTCAATGGAGAATGATTGATTAAGTTTTCTCCGTAAAGAAAACTTAATCGCGACAAAAAAAACCAAACTAAAATAATACTTAATCTCACTTTTTCCCTTTCATAACTTCATTCTCAACCACCATCATATTCTCTGGCGAATATATTTTTTTAACAAATGCGAGAATTTTTTCTCGTTCCCAAGCATGTTTTCCTTCTTTAAGTTCTAAAATTTTTTCGATGGAACCATATTTTCCCCAAGCAAGACTTAAAAGCTCAATCGCTGTTTCATTCTTTAATAACCTTTCTCGTAAACTAATTTGAAATTCATTAATATAGGCTTTCCATTCATCATCATTTAACTTATTTATTTTTTGTACCGACTGAAACAATTCATCTAAAAATTTCTCTTTCGCAACTGTAGAATTGGACAAGGTCGCCATCACTTTTAAAAGCCCTGAATCATATTCAAAATTAAAATCAGAGATCTCGGATGCCCATCTTTTATCTATGACCAAATCGCGATTGACTAAACTAAACTCCGAACCAAATAAAATATGTTGGCTCAATAAAATGGTGGGGACCGATTCCACATCAAATTCAGGAATATAAAATCCTATGAGTAAATTTTTTGACTGCGACGGAATTCTTGAAGCTTTAAAAACTTCATATTTATTTTTTTTATTTTTAACAGGTAAATAATTCTTAGGCATTTCAGTCACACTTCCAGGCATCCAATTTTGATAATACTCCCCTACCCAACCCATAACCTCTTGATGCGAAAGATCACCTGAAATAAATAATCCTGTATTCTGCGGCCCATAATATTTTTTATAAAATTCATTACAGTCCTCAAAAGTAATTCGATCGAGGTCTTCTCGATCTCCAATGATGGTCCACCCATAAGGATGATTTTGAAACCCCTGATGATAAATTTGAAACCACATATCAATCATCGGATTGGAATCAAATTTTGTTTTGTATTCTGAGCGAACGGCTTCTTTTTCTACTTTTAATAATTCTTTAGTCACAGAAAGTTTTTGGAATCTTTCGGCTTCAATCTTCAACATTTTTTTGACATTTTCTTTCGGTACGGTACTCGTATAAAGTGTCGCATAAAATCGTGTGTTCGCATTGGCCATTGCACCTAATCGCTGTACCTTCTGCCAGAAACCCTCTTCACCAATAACTACAGGACGAAACATCATGTGTTCAAATAAGTGGGCGATTCCGGTAATCCCTTTTTTTTCATGTAAACTTCCCGCCTTTACCCAATGATAAATCGAGGCCGCTGGAGCTTTTTTATTCTCTGTTATAAAAACATGTAAACCGTTGGCCATTCGATATGTAAAAATTTTGTTCGTTGAAGATATTTCAATTTCTTGAACTAACTTTGCTTCACGGTTTTTTTCAGTTGAATAAAGATTCAAAGTTAAAAAAAACAAAACTCCAATTATTATTTTAGAGCAACGATATAACATACCCATGTCTCACATTCTTCTCCTTGTTCTTTCGGTGTATAAACTCCATTACCATTATCTTCTCCGGGATCACTCCCCTCCCAATAAATCACCGTTTTTCTAAAACCACATTCTTCTAAAATTTCTCGCAGCTCTGCGATGCTCCACATTCGCCAATAGTAAGTAAAAACATTTTTTATTTTTTTCTTTTTACCTTTGGGTTTGAAGTGAATTGAAAAATGAGCTTCCTGCGAAATCGGATCATAGAATTTTTGATCCCAATAGTAAGTAAACTTTCTATGTTTAGTGCTTTCTTCATTAGCAACCTGTGTCGCAGGCCCACCAAACGTATCTAAAATGAGCATCCCATCGCGTACTAATGTTTGATAACAATTTTTGAAATAAGATTTCATCGTTTTACGTGT
>CAZFSQ010000138.1:0-6223 GCA_964521975.1 uncultured Oligoflexales bacterium
ATGATGCGATAAAAAATTTTCGGTAAGACGAAGACACTGCGAAAAAAGTGATTGTTTAATCTCTGTTTCAATTTGCCGTCCAGGCCAAAAGATAAAAATACGCGACATGGCTCGAATAATAAGTTGTAAAAATCCAAGACCGACAATGTAAAGAGCTGTTAATTGCAAATGAGAATAATCGTGAATAGATTCAATTTGATTGACGATAGACTTCGCTACTTGAGGAATCCAAAGAGTAATAATATTCGTCAAGGCGAGAAAGATGATCCCCGTAAGATACCAAGGCCAGTGTTTTAAGACGTATTGATAGATGAATTTTTTGAGCATTATAAAATAGCGTGAAAATTATTTTTTAATTTTTTTGGTCAATTTAATGATTTCGCCCATCTTATTCTTTTTTTCTTCTATCATATATTTTTTGACCTCACGGATTAATTCTTTTTGAAACTTGATAATTCTTTTATAAATTTTTTGAACATTTTCTTGTTTATTGATACCAAATCCACAAGCTCTCTCTTGCAATCTTGTTACTAATAAACAACTTAATATATTTTCAGCATTAACACCACCATCTATAGATTTCCCCATCTCAATTAATTCTTTCATCGAAAATTCAAATTTATTTTGAAAGAACCATAAAAGATCATAGAGATCTTTTTCACTCGATCGACTAACAAGACTTGCCATTTTCATAGCAAATAATGTTTTTAAATCAGCGACGAGAATCGTTTTATGAGCGGGGATGAACCTTCCAACTCGAAACAAATTTTCATCGACAACTACATCAATTGTAAAATGATGGTCTAACCATTCAACAAGAGCGTGGTAGTAATGACTGGAAGTCGATTCTTCCTCAAACTTTGCACCTTTTGTTTCTAGACTTTTAACAGCTAACACGGTGTGCTTGAATGAAAGTTCATTTTTAGTAAATAGATCGAGATCATCCGATTTTCTATGACCTGCATAAAAACCTGACAGAGCCGTACCACCGACCAATGCTGTATCTGAAATTCCCTGTTGAAAGATATGGGTCATAGCTTTTTGCAAAGCAGTAGGTAAAACTTTTTTAAAAAGTTCTGGTTTTATTTCAGATAAAATTTCCATAACACTTCAAACTTTTCTCTTAAAGCAGGGTGAATTATTCTTTTATAATCAGGAAATTTTTTCAAGATAACATTTCCCATCATTTGATAAGATGGATAAAGACCATAGACCTGAACAAGGCGAGCCATCGCAGGTAAGTTTCCCCTAACGAGAGCTGATAAATATTCTTCTAAATTTCTAAAAAGTTTATCCCACAGTAACTGAGTTTCTACTTTTTTTCTTTCTTCTGGATTTGAAATAATAGGAAGAGGATTCGATAATTCTTCAAAAGTTAAACCAAAATAATTTGCGATCCTTTCTTGATGCAAAGAATAAATATTGCTCTGTGTCTTATCGGTTAAAAACCAGCGAGAAACAATTTGTCGGCTTACACCAATTTCTCTTGCGAGGTCGGATTGAGAAATTTTTTTAATGGAACATAGAAATTTAAGTGTTGCTTTGTTCATGCTATAACATTATAGCATTGACAAATTTAGTTGACAAATTCAGACATAATATATTGATATTATTTATTTTTTAAATCTCTTTTTTGAATCAATTGCCCGATAATACTTATCGCAATTTCTTCAGGAGAATTATTTCCAATCGGCAAACCCATTGGACAGTGTAATTTATCCAAAGTGTTTTTCCCAATTCCAAAATTTTCTAATTCTCTTTTAATTCGTATCGCTTTTGTTTCGCTACCAATAACTCCAATATAAGGAGCTTCTGGAAAGTTTTTAAAAATCATTTCTAAGATTGGAATATCCGTGGCGTGACCTTGGGTCATAACAACAAAAAACATTTTTTCATGCAAATTTGTTAAACTATACTCCAATTTTTTTTTAACTTTAAAAGATTCGGGTAGTTTATCCAACCAATCTTGTCTTGGATCAATGCAAGTGATTTGACAGTCGAGTTCCATTAAAAATTTAATCACTGCTTGAGCAACATGACCTGCTCCAAAAATAGTGATGGGCCATTTTTGTGAATGAAAAATTTCAAATAAAAATGTGACTACCCCACCACAAGTCATCCCGATATCTTTTTGTAGATTCCATGAAATAATATGAGGAGATGTTGAACCTGTTTTTTCTTGTAATAGTCTTTTTGCTGTTTCTATTACTTTTGCTTCAACTTTTCCTCCACCCACAGTTCCTTCATAAAGTCCGCTCATCGTAATCATGGCTTTGCTACCAGGATCACTTGGAGCGTGACCTTCAGTAGCAATAAGAGTCACAACACAAAATTTTTCTCCTAATAAAAAAATTTCGCGAGTTGCTTGAAATATTTTTTCTATATTCATACTTATTAAAATTTATTTCATCTCAAATTTCATAAACTCTTCAGGATAAATTTTTCTTAGCACTTCTTCCTGAGTTGCTGGAATAGGTAAATTAGGAAACTTTTCTTCATAATCAGGCAAATAACTAAGAGCATTTTGAATCGCCGTCCAAACACTGATCGCTAAAAGTAAAGGCGGTTCACCCACGGCTTTCGTACCACGAATATTTTTTATGTTCCCTTCATTAGGAATCAGTTTTACTGAAAACTCTCTCGGTATATCTTGCACATTAGGAATTTTATAGGTACTGGGTGAGTGTGACAAAAGCATCCCTTCCTGATTATAAAAAAGATTTTCTGTCGTCATCCAGCCCATGCCCTGAACAAAAGCACCGTACACTTGACCGAGATCAAGAGCTTCATTAATCGGCCGACCTAAATCCATCAAAATATCAGAACGTAAAACTTTCACTTCGCCTGTATAACGGTTAATAGATACTTCCGAACAAGCTGTACCTTGCGTAAAATATAAAAACGCATCCCCTTTGCCTGTCAGCTTATTAAAATGCAAATCTTTCACGCGATAATGAGCATACTCCGATAATGAAATGCGACTCAAATAAGCCTCGTTCACTAAATCTTGAAAACTAATTTTTTGTGTTGGATTTTTAACGTCAAAAATTAAACCATTTTCAAACTTAATTTTTTTATTAGCCTGACACTCTTCTTGGTGTAATTCAATCTCAGGTTCACTCCCCAAGGGAGCTGTTTTGGATGGCCACTTATTTTTTTCTTGCAAAAAAAGCTGTTCTACAAAACATGCCAAACGTTTTTTAATTTTTTGACAGGCAAGAACGGCGGCAGAACCATTCAAATCAGTCCCTGCGGAGGCTGCGGTTGGCGATGTATTCGCGTTTTTGTCTGTTGTGGTCGGCATGGTTCTAATTTGATCTCGCGATAAACCAAACTCTTCCGCAACCAACTGTGCGATACGAGCATGTACTCCCTGTCCCATCTCGGTTGCCCCTGTTGATAATTGAATAGTGCCATCGCGGTGAATAATAAGAAGTGCATTACCTTGATTTAAAAATTTAGTGGTAAAAGAAATACCAAATTTGACCGCTGTTAATGATAATCCTCGTACAAAATTTTTATTTTTTTTATTTTCCTGAAAAATTTCTTTTCGTCTTGTATAATAATCGCAATCTTTTTCTAGCTGTGAAAAAAGTTGGGGCAAACAATTATTTTCGACAATTTGATTATAGTGTGTTGTGTTATTGGTTCTGTCATCACGATAACAATTTCTCTTCCTAATTTCCAAAGCATCTATTTTCAGATGATGTGCAATTTTTTCAATTACCATTTCAACAGTCGCAACACCTTTAGGACCACCAAACCCACGAAATGCTGTGTGCGGATGGAAATTCGTTTTACATACTTGTCCTGTAATTCGCATATGTGGAATAAAATAGGCATTATCACAGTGAAGCATGGCTCGTTCCATAATGGCTGTAGATAAATCAGCATAAGCCCCACCATCCGAATAAAGTTCCACATCGAGTGCTAAAATATTTCCTTCACGATCAAAAGCTACGCGATACTCATTCTCAAAGGGGTTTCTTTTCCCTGTCATGATCATGTCATCATCTTTAGTCAAAATTAAACGGGCTGGTTTTTTTAATTTGTGAGCGACAAGAGCCGCATAAAAAGCAAATGGCGATGCCTGCGATTCTTTGCCTCCAAACCCCCCACCCATTCGTTTTACAATACAGGTCACGTCTTTTGATGGAATACCAAGTCCGTGAGCAATGACATGCTGAACTTCCGTTGGGTGTTGCGTGGAAGAATGAACTTCAAGTTGACCATCTTCTTTTGGATAAGCAATGACCGCCTGACTCTCTAAATAAAAATGATCGGCTCCTTTAATTTTTATTTTATCTTTAATTTGAAAATAATTTTTACTGCTAAAAACCTCATCGACATTTCCACGTTCAATTTTTCTTTTAAATCCAATAAAACTTTGTTTTGTCTTGGCCTCATCTATCGACAAAATAGAATTTAATTTTTTATATTCTATTTTTATTTTATGTTTTGCTTCTTGAATTATTTTTAAATCTTTCGCAGCAATAACTAAAATAACTTCCCCAGCATACTGCACCTGATTTTCAGCTAAGAGCGGTTGATCTTGAAAAATAGTCCCCCAAAGGTTGTGCGGAATATCCTTTGCAGAAAAAATTCCAAAAACACCTGGTAGATTTAAAGCTCTTTTCGTATCTATTTTCTTTATTTCTGCATGGGCGTGGGGGCTATAAATAAGTCCCACATAAACTTCTCCGTGTAAAAAAGGTCGATCATCAATATACTCACTCTGACCCGTAACATGCGTATGAGCACTCTCATGTGGAAGTTTCATTTTTTTCTTCCATCAATTTTTTAAAAAAATTATTTACCAACACGCGTCGAAAGGCCCTGCTCCCTCTCAAATCCGAAATAGGTTTAATTTCTTTTTGTACTGAATTTAAAATTTCATCCTGATATTTTTGAGAGAAATTTTTCCCGACTAAAAATTTTTCTGTCTTAAATAAGCGAACAGGTGTTGCAGCAACTCCACCAAGAGAAAGCTTTGCCTGGGAAATAATATTTTTATCCCATCCAATTCTCACTGCACAATTGACTGCGGAAATATCCAAATCTTTTCTTTGAGAAATTTTTTCTAATTGTAATGTCTCTAATTTAAAATCAGGAATATCGAATTCAATCCATGCAAGTAATTCATTGCTTTTAAGAGCGGTAGTTCGATAACCTCTGAAAAAATTTTCAACAGGGATTTCCCTTGAACCGCTTTTACTGAACACCACTTTTTTGGTGTTCATCACTAGAAAAAATGGGGCCGTGTCACCAATGGGTGAAGCATTGACTAAATTCCCCGCCAAGGTTGCAACATTTTTAATTTGGGGTGAGGCAAAAAGATCAAGAAAACGAGAAAACTCTGGAATTTTATTTTCCATAAATCTGCGTAATTCTGTAATGGTCACTCGTGACCCAAAGCGAATTCTTTTACCAATCTGCTTAATTTCATAAAGTTCAGAAATAAGATGAAGACTCATCAGATTTTCGTAATTTAAATTTCCTTTATTAACTTGAACACCAAGATCGGTTCCAGCAGCAATGATTCGTACATTTTTTTCTTGGTTCAAGTATTCACATGCATCTTGTAATGATGTCGGAGCAAAAAATGAAAAATTAGTTTCTTTAATTGCAATCGGTATCACGGCATGTTTTTCTAACGCACGTAATTTTTCCTTATCTAAAAATTTCTCTGATAAAAATTCATGTTCTTTAACATTAAGATTTTTCGCTGCATCCATAATCTGTTCATACCCTGTGCAACGACATAAATTTCCTGTTAAATAGTTTTTAGCTTCTTTCGTCGTTAAATGTTCTTTTTTTGCATCACAAAATTTTTTTCGCTCTAACATCCCCGTCATAGCGATCACAAAACCAGGAGTACAAAATCCACACTGACTACCGTGACACTGAACCATCGCATTTTGCACAGGAGTTAATCGTCCATCTTGCGATAACTTATCCACAGTAACTAAACTTGAACCGTCCATTTGAGCGATGGTTGTGATACATGAATTAATAGAATCAAAAATTTTATTTTTTTTATTAAAATTTCTTAATACAGAACAAGCTCCACAATCTCCCTCGGCACACACGACCTTAGTCCCCGTTAAACCTAACTCATATCGCAAAAAATCCGACAACATCATCCGTGCTTTTTGGCTATGGACACGATGCTCTTGGCCGTTGATATACAAAAAAATATAATTGCGGTAAATTTTTCTTCCAC
>CAZFSQ010000139.1:0-6204 GCA_964521975.1 uncultured Oligoflexales bacterium
CGCTCTTGTAATCTGTAGCATCGTATTCAGCAGTTAAAGAAATATTTTTCACAACCCAATTTAGCACCATCCCTAAATATTCACTTTTTGTATCCAACTGAATTTTTTTAATTTCCTCAATTTAAAAATCATTTTGTGATGCCAGCAACTCAATAATTCTTTTTTTTCTCTCATCAGAAAACCATCTATGCCCCCACGGATCTTCCCATTGCCTTTCATTCGCTGTGGCAAAATAAAAAGGTTGTTCATGATTGGTTGGAAAATCAATTTTGGGCCTTTGACTCGTCCCATCAACTATCTTCCATTCACCTTTCAGGGCTGTCTGAATTTCCCGCCCTGTGACTTGACGCAAAATATTCACGCCACTCGGCATATAAAAACCATTTTTGTTTTGATCTAATACTAAAATATTTTGTGCTGGGGATTTTATTTTATGAATAGCCGACTCGGCCTCTGCTAAATTTTTTGCCCGCATCAAATTAAAAAAACCAAAAGCCAAAACTTGATCGCGATAAGGTAACCACTGCCTTGAATAATATGTATTCTCTAAATATTTGGATTGAACTACCGGACCTCGATGAGTACGACAAGCTTTACCTTCTCGTGAATTTTGATTCTTAACTTTAATAAAATATAATTTACAATCGAGAGGAATCCAAACAGGAAAACCTTTTTCATTCACATGAAAATATTTTAATTCATCCCAATTTATTTTTTCTTCTAAGTAGTCATCTACATCTTCTCCTAAATTTGTAAAGCTCCACGCCAAGTCTTGATTTGTCCCTAAAATAATTCCAGGAAATCCTGGGACGGACGCACCTTTGACCCATTCATTCTCATTTGTTTTCATTTGTAGAAAATACCAAACAGATGGCACAGAATATTGTAGATGTGGGTCGTTTGCTAAGAATGCTTTATCTTTATTAATGAATACCCAACTGTTACTACCCACAGCAAAAGGTTCATCTATATTTTCCGCATAAAGTATCTCACGTCGGTTCTTTGTCTTCGTCAAATAATTCTCTCGCTTCGGCAGCTCAATCTTTTTTGGGTGATATTCTCCACGATGAAAATTAGGAACATTCCACGGATGGTCCTTTGGAAATAAAAACCTACGCCAATCTTCTGGCAATTTGCGATACCAGATAGTATTTAACTCTTCTTCCTCTGCTGCGGATGTTAGATGCTCAATAAGCATCATTCCAACCGCTAAACTATCACCACATACCCACTTCTCTGGTTCGACTTGCAAAAAAGTATATTCTAATCCCCATCTATTTTTATATTCATCAATAAATTGGTTCACACCCTTAGCGTATAAATTACAAAACTTTAATTCTTGTTCAGGTAAATTTGCTACAGCCTTTGCAATAACCTCAGGCCAAAACTCTTTATGTTTTTTTTCATCTGTTTCTATAGCCTTTTCACCAAACCATTCACTAAGTTTTCCAAGTGCAGCCCTCCGAGAAAGATCCATCTGCCACATTCTTTGTGATGCGGTCAGATACCCTTGAGCTTCAAATAAATTTTCCCAATGGGTATCACTCAGCGTTGCAATACCCTGCTCGTTATAAGTAATTTTTGTATTTTGATATTGATAAGGTTCGCTGCTCTGCCATTTCCATAGTAAATAAAAAACACTTAGTAAAATAACAATGAGCAGCGAACTTATTTTAGCAAACAACGCCATTAAATATTAGATGTAGCTAATACTTTGGCAGCTCCCTTACTTTTTCTTTTTCTAAATTCATCATAAACAACCACGGCATTGGTTGCGATAAATGTCGAACTAATCGTTGCCGACACAACACCTACTGCCATCGCCACTGAAAAATCCCAAATTTGCGATGTTGAAAATGTAATAAGTCCAATAAGAGATAACAATGTTACGAGTGACGTATTAATCGAACGAGCCAATGTTTCATTCACAGCAACATTAACATTTTCACGAATATTTCGCCTTGGATGCAGAACAATATTCTCTCGCACCCGATCAAAAATAACGATGGCATCATTAACAGAATAACCAATCACCGTGAGTAATGCTGCTACCGATGTTAAATCAAATGATCGCCAAAACATTGCATAATAAGCAATCACCACAAACATATCTAAAACCATTTTAATCACCGCACCCGGAGCAAAACGGCTATCAAAGCGAAAGGCAATATAAATAAGCACGCCTATAATCGCATAAAAAAGCGACATGATACCTTGATTTCGTAATTCTTTACCGACTTGTGGACCCACAAAATCTGATTTGAATTTTCCAGCCACAGGTCTTTGACTTTCAAATGCTGAAAAAATAGCCGATTGAATGCTTTTTGCTTTTTCGCTCTCTGCCTTAGTGCTCGTTTGTGCATCTTGAGACAGAGCTTGCTTAACTACCGATGCTTCTGCATCAAATCGCAAAAGATATTCTTTCTTTCCGCCACCCAAGGCTTGAATAGTTAAATTTTCAGCACCCGTTTCCTCAACAACTTTTCTTAAATCGTTACTCTCAACATCATTTTCAAACACCACGGTCATTTCATTTCCACCCGCAAAATCTACCGACCAATTAAGTCCCTTCACCCCAATAAACGTAATCGTGCAAAACATAATGATCGTAGAAACTGCCGTGACCAAAGGACCATGCTTCAAAAAATCAAAATTAAAAACTTTATGATCCGCTAAAATTTTCTCACCACCCAACCAAATTCGTAAATCACGATCCGATTGAATATTTCTCACAAATAAATGGAACATAAGTTTGGAACAATAAAGTGCCGTAAACATAGAAACCAATAGACCGACAATTAACGTGACAGCAAACCCACGAATTGGACCTGATGTACTTGTTTCCAAAAGCACAATCGCCGCAATCAACGTCGTTACGTTAGAATCAAAAATCGTCCAGAATACTTTTTGAAATCCATTTTCTATGGCATTCTTAGCGGCACGTCCTTCTCTCAACTCCTGCCTAATTCTCTCATTAATCAAAACATTCGCATCAACAGCCATACCAAGAGTCAAAATAAAACCCGCGATACCTGGAAGCGTCAATGAAAAACCAAGAATAGACATGAGTGCAATAAGAAAAATTCCGTTAAACGCCAACGCAATGCACGCAATAATTCCCGGCCTGCGGTAATAAGCAAACATAAATAAGAAAACAAACGCCAAACCACAAACCGATGCTAAAATTCCTTGATTCGCCAACTCTGGCCCCAGACTTGCCCCCACTTGTCTCTCTTCGAGAATGGTGATTTTTGCAGGAATCGCACCCGATTTTAAAACCAAGACAAGTTGATTAACTTCTTCCACTTGCTGGGCATAACCACCACCCACCGTAATTTGAGCACGGCCACCTGAAATTTTTGCTTGGATTACAGGATCAGACTTTACTTGATCGTCCAAAACAATCGCCATACGTTTACCAATATTGGCTCCCGTAACCTCTCCGAATCTTTTTCCACCTTGCGAAGTAAATTGAAGTGCTACGACAGGTCGCTGATCTATCCCCTGCGTATCAAGTGACGCAAACGCATTGGCCACATCATCGCCGGTGAGCATATTCGCAGCCTGCAACACAAAAGTTGTGTATTTATTTTTTTTACCTCCGGCAATTGGTTCCACTTGGAATAGTAATTCGCGATCTTCAGGAATTTTACCTTGAACGATATCTAAAATTGCTTGCTTACTTTCAGAGACAAGCTCGACTGTTTTGCCACCGCTCTGACTATTTTTGTAACTCGATGTCACTCCTTCCGGCAATTTTCCAACGAGATCATCGAATCCACGAAAATCATCATCCACAATTTTGAATTTGAGCTGTGCAGTTTCTCCCAATAATTTTTTTGCTTTTTCTGGATCTTTGAAACCTGGCAACTGCACTAGAATTGCATTATCAGCACGACGGTTAATCATGGGTTCTGCCACGCCCCATTTATCGACACGATTTCTCACCACATCTTCTGCTGTGGTCAAAGCACTCAAGCGAATTTGCCGAATTTCTGCTTCGGGATAACCAAAATCAAGATTGTTTCCTGATGCAGAAATAAACTCTAATTCTTGAAATTCTTTTTTGAATTTCTTACTAAATTCTCCAGGATCTATCGTCCCTGGTTTTAATTGAACACGTAAACGTTGCTGCCCTTTAACAGCATACGCTGTCTCAACAGGAATTTTTTGATCTTGTGCCCAACGAGTAACTTCCGTGCCAATACGATCAATTTTATTATCGACAGCTTCATTGGTATTAACTCCAAGAGCAAGTTGCACACCTCCCTGCAAATCGAGACCTAAATTGATCCTCTGTTTTGGCAACCAACTTGGTAAGGTTTTTTGGAATACTTCTTCATCATTTCTAGTCTCTTTTGGCATAGAAAAATAAACAAGTGTCGGCCCAATATTATAGAGTGCCCAACCCACAACTAATAAAACCAAAAAAAGCCTTCTTCCGTAATTTGTCTTTGACATAATTTTTCTCCCCTAAGCGTTGAATCAATTATCATAGCGAAGCAGGTATCTAATGGCAAGAACATGTCTTCTGCAAGTAGGCTAAATATCAAGACATTTAAAATTAAACTTAAGTTTTATCAAATTACTCCGAACCCTTGTTAGATGAGTAAATGGAGGGTATTTGACCTCTAAAATACTCACTCAATAACGAGGTTCAAAATGAAAAAAATTTTAAACATACTTTGGATCGCTTTCATGACCAGCCAATGCGTTGGTTCTAAAACAAATGAAGACGCTCGCCCAGCTCTTGTTAAAACTAAAAAAGTTGTTGAAAATAGTGCCTCAACGATCACAGACGAAAATGGTGTAACTACGACTAAAATGTCAGCCACCTACTCTGGAGATCAGACTCTTTACGCATCGAAAGAAAGTGGAATTGCTGGTGCATCTCTTTCTATGCCCACAGGTGCTCTTGCTGTTGATGCTGAAATTTCTATGGAAGAAGGAGCGAATGTCGTTTCAGGTTTGATTGGTGAAGAATTAGGTCTTGATCCTACTGTCGGAATTACCAAAGCATCCAACACAGCTATCTTCAATGCAAATCCTGCACAAGACACATTAAAACCATTTACCGTAGGAATTCAAATTTCCGATGATGTCGCTCTTAAAATGACAACCACTGAATTTGAAAAAAATTTGGTGGTCATCTATAAAGCACGCCGCCAAGATAAAAGTGGAAAAATTTATTTGGGTGTAGTTGGAAACTCAAAATTGACCATCTCTAATAATGTTGTGTTTTTTGAAACACAAAACTTTGGTGCATTTCAGATTGCCTATGCTGATGATCCACTCGAAAGCGTAACCGCTATTGAATCGGATACTCCCATTGTTGCAAAATCGTCTGAAGCAGTTTCGGATCAAACGATTGATTTTTCGGTGGATGAAACCCGCACACTGATTGTTTTGTTATTAGGGACTGTTGAAGATGGAACGATTTGTAAAGCATATATTGATGAAGATAAGACGGGTCCTTGGGATTTAGTGGGTCCCATGGAAAAATCATCCAACGGTCTTTACACAATGGCAGCGACTCCTTGGATTAATCTTGCTCATTCAGTTTATGCACATATCGAGTGTAAAGAATTATCGGGTCGCTATATTGTGACAGATTGGTCTGAAAAAGTAGATGTCCCTGCGGCCGATCTTACACCGCCCGAATCCGTTTCTATTTCTGGACAACCTACAGGTATCAGTCGGTTGACAAATATCGCCGTTACCGCCTCAGGTACTGATGTTGAAAAGTATAAATACTATATCGCTTCAGGAAGCAATAATTGTAAAGACGACGAACTCTACGTAACAGAGAATGATATCGCTCTTGCGATCGCTGCGGATATCTCTGAGATCAATGACGGAACTGTAACATTATGCGTCATCGGTGCTGACTCTTATGGAAATTATATGGATAGTGATGATGCTGCGAAAGCTCAATGGACAAAAGACGCAACCGACCCAGCTTCATTTGCTATTACACAGATTGGTGATGGAAATGTTTCGGCATCAACTATTACCATTAAAAATCCATTACCTAATATTGCCTGGACTGCCGCTGTCGATGATAACGAAGTTAGTTATAATTTCATTCTTGATGACAGCTCAGAATGCGATTCTCCTTCTGTTTCTTTACAAGGCATCGAAAGTTTATCTAATAAAATTTCAACATTTTTAACGTTCTTGAATCGTTTTGTTGGAATTTCAATA
>CAZFSQ010000140.1:0-6195 GCA_964521975.1 uncultured Oligoflexales bacterium
CTTTTGGTTTTTCATATTTAAATTCTGGTAAATATTTGTCCAACTGTTCACAAAAGAAGTTAGCTTTTTTTGCATAATCATCTCTAATTTCTTGAAGATGTTTTTCGTATTTCTCTTCGTCTTCTAAATATTCATTTAAAATTTTTGCAAACACTTCGTTTGCAACTTATTGGATTTTTTTTCAATACAGCCATGCCGGGAGCTTTGGGTGGAGATTTAATCAAGGCCGTGTATTTAATTCGTGATCAAGCGAGTGATAAAACTCCTGTGATCTTATCTATTCTTGTCGATCGACTGATCGGTTTTTTAGCTCTATTTTCAATCGCCATGATGGCTTCATTATTTCAATTGAGTTTGTTTTTTGACAATCCCATTTTACAGCCTATTTTATTTTTAATTATGGGTGTTACCGTGGGAGGGGCATTACTTTTAATTTTTACAGCGATGCCTTTTCAAAATGGAGACCCTATTCAAAAAATTTTAGCAAAAAGTTTTTTCCACGAGTCATTATTTGAAAAAATTTATTTAGGATTTATTCAATATCGTAAGCATTTTAATTTATTAGTTCAGGCTTTTTTTATTTCTGTATTTTTGCAATTGATCAACATACTTTATTTTCAATATCTGACGGAAAGTATGACGGGACAAGTAATACATCTTAATTCCTTTGCGGCGATTTATTCGGTTTCTGTTCTTATCTCTACGTTACCAATTTCTCCTGCGGGTCTTGGAGTTGGTCATGTTGCTTTTGACAAGTTGTTTTCATTGATTCAAATTCCGCATGGGGCGAACATTTTTAATGTGTTTTTTGTTTTGACGCTTTTACTTAATCTGACAGGAATTATTCCCTATTTATTAAATAAAAAAAAGTTGCCAGATCATGCCCTATCTTAAAACCAACTCGGCTGAGATTTTTTATAAAACCTTCCCAGAACTTCTCGATAATAATTTATCTTGGATTATTCTTGTTAATGGTCATACACGAACGCATAGCGATTTTAATTTGCTTGGAAAAAAACTAGCAGAAAATAATTTTAATATTCTGACATTTGATAATCGTGGATCGGGAAAAACAATTTTTAATTCGATATCTTTACAAGATTTATGTGATGATATTTTTCACTTGATGCAACATCTTAAAATAGAAAAGGCTCATCTTCTCGGTATTTCAATGGGGGGAATGATATGCCAAAATTTTTATCAGTATCACCCTGATGATGTGCGGTCACTTATCCTTGTTTCCACTACTCCCTATTTTGATTTTATGAATCATCATTTACCGGATTGGGGAAATTCTAAAGAAACTATAATGCATCGTTTGTCATTTTATTTTGCTAAAGATTTTTTAAATAAGAATAGATTAGTCGTCGAAGGTATGAGTAAGCAAATTTTAGAAAAATTAAATGTTACAGGAGAGGATAATTTTTTAACGACATCAAAATTACAAGCCAAAGCCATTGGTAAATTTGATAACCGATCTCACTTAGCAGAAATAAAAATTCCTACGCTAATCATTCATGGAGAAGAAGATCACATCGTTTTTTTGGAAGCAGTAGAATATTTTTTACAAAATATTTCACAATGTGAAAAAATTATTTATAAAAATGCGGGGCATTTATTATTGGCAGAAAAAAGTCAAAATATGTTTGAGGATATATTAAGTTTTGTCCAAAAAAATAATTAAAATTAATTTTCTGGGTGGAGTGGACTCTGTTACGGGTAGTAAAACTCTGGTGCAATTTCACAATTATAAATTCTTAGTAGATTGTGGACTTTTTCAAGGTGATAAAAATTTAAGATTACGTAATCGTGAAGAGTTTCCCATTCCACCCTCTGAAATTGATGCGGTATTTTTAACCCATGCCCATATCGATCACTCAGGATATTTACCGCGTTTGATTAAAGATGGTTTTAAGGGGCCCGTTTACTGTACACCAGGGACACTCGATTTATGCCGAATACTTTTGCTGGACACGGCTTACTTAGAAGAAGAAACTGCTCGCTACGCTAATCAATCAGGTTATTCAAATCACAAACCAGCCTTACCGCTATTTGATATAAGTGATGCAGAAAAATCTTTGCGACAACTTGTTCCACTAGAGCGATCCCAGTGGCATCCTATTTTTAAAGACGCTCATGTACGTTTTATTCGATCAGGTCATATTATTGGATCTTCGTGTGTGCAGTTTTCTTTTAATGTCAATGATCACATGAAAATCGTTACATTCTCTGGTGATGTGGGGCATGAACGTTCTTTTGTTATGAAAGGACCAGAGTCAATTTCTGAGACGGATGTTTTAGTTTTAGAATCAACCTATGGTCATCGTCTTCACCCTAAAATTGATGTGTTAGGTGAGTTTGCAAGAATTGCGAATCATACATTTGCAGAGGATGGTGTTCTGGTTATTCCTGCGTTTGCGGTAGGTCGAGCACAAGAGGTGATGTATCTCATTCGCTATGCCGAAGAAAAAAAATTGATTCCGAAAGTACCGGTTATTTTAGATAGTCCCATGTCGGCCGAAGCGTTACAGATCTTTATGAAACATCCTGATGATCATATTTTAAGTTCAAAATTTTCGGATGTAACGGGACATCTTCGCCCAGCGAAATTTGAAATTTCAGTGACGAGCGATGAAAGTATGCTGGCTTGTATGCGAGATGGGCCGATGGTTGTTATTTCTGCATCAGGCATGTTGAATGGAGGACGTATTCTTCATCATTTAAAGAGACGGCTCATTGAAAAATCAAATACAATTTTGTTTTCTGGGTATCAAGCTGAAGGAACAAAAGGGCGTTATCTGCAAGACCATCATTCAACAGGGGAGATGATCCGTATTCATCATAGAGAAATTCCTATTTATGCGAGAGTCGAAAATTTGGACTCACTTTCTTCGCATGGGGATTATCAGGAAATGATTCGCTGGATTAAAAACTTTGCAAGCCAACCAAAGAAAATTTTTCTTAATCATGGCACACTAGAAGGTAAAGAATTTTTTAAAAACGAATTGATAAAAAATTTTAAAAATTTAGATATTGAAATAGGTGAGTTTGGAAAAGATTACAGTGTCTGATTTTTAGACAGTGGCTTTGCTTTATTTCTATATAATATTAGATGGTTAAAGTTAACAATTGTTGGCTCTCAAATTGCATTTAAATTAAGTAAATAAACTTATTATGGAGAAAATTGTATGAAAAATTATTTTAATTTACTAAGTGCGTTCTCAATTTTAATGTCTTGCTCAAATAAAAATGATTTTAACTCTGCATCTGAAATATCGGAGGATGTTAACAGTAAAATTTCCATCATTGAGATGACGGATCAAAATAAAGAAAAATTTTTCTATGATAATGAATCTCCTAGAAATGTAGTGGTTCATATTTCTGAAAATAATTGTTTGCAGTTTAAAAAATGTGAAGAGCATAATCTCTATATCAAAATGTTAGCTGAGTTTTCTCAACCAAATTCTTTGACCATTATGCACTTAGATCCGGTAAATCCTCAGGCACAAAAAGCAAAAGAACATTTTATGCCTACGGATGTTAGGAGAGTTTATGAGTTACAAAAATCTGTCATTATGACTTATAAAGGCGATGAAAATATTTTTACAGGAGACAGAACATTTGAACCAAAGTTTATGCAAGAACCATTTTCAGTCACCGATATTGTCCAATTTTTAGATATTGAATATTCTGGTCCGCATTTTTTAAATGATGGGAATTTTAAAGAAATAAACTCTAGAATAGAGGATATTCCTGTTCTATATGTAGTAGGCGATTCACAGTGTCATTACTGTGTGGATATTGTCAAAGAATTTCCTAAGACGATGAAAATCAATCAAGGTAAATATAAAATCGTCAAAATTACATTGGATGTTGGACCCAACCAAATGACCAACAATGAATTTAAAAATTTAACGAGCGGTTATCCAAGTCTAATTCTTAAAAAACCTGGTACGAGTTATAAATTTGTTGCTGATGGATTTTATTCGGCGGGTGATTTAAATAATTTAATTACGAATGAATTGAAGTAAAACAAAATGCCCCCTCTCAAAGAGTGGGAGCATTTTTATTTTTATAAACAGGTTAGTTTTAATATCGTTTCAACATTCTATCATGTACATCAGCAGCTTCGCGTAAACGATTTTGGTTCAAGTGTTGATCTATTTGCCGAAAATCTGGATCATTATCTCGATAATTAGGCTGCATTCTCATGTGATTTAAATTACCCACCATTTGCATTTTAACTTTATCTTGCCAATTAGGTGAATAAACCCTCTGATCTCGTGGATCGAATCCAACTCTTTGGGTATGGCATTTATGGCGATGACGTTCAAGTACCATATAACTCTGCACTAAGGGATTAACAAAGGGCAGCCGCATTTGCGGACTCAAAATATTGGGTTGTTGCAACATTCCATAACTTTGATTGATCTGGGTATTGTTTGGATACATTCCACCACCTTGTAATCCACCAAATTGTGAAACAAATGGATTTTGATTAAGATAAGGATTCATCTCAGCATAACTTTGATCTATCACTTGATTAGGCTGTTGTTGGTTCATAGGAATTTCTACTGGATTGGGTGTTGGAGTGGAAGGCACAATGGTTTGTGGTTGCGATACTGGTTGCTGTGAAATTGGCTGCTGCTGTTGAGGAACTTGTACAATAATTGGTTGAGCGGGTGCTGCTGTGGTTACAGGAGCCGCAGGTTGTGCGGTTGGCTGTTGTACCTGATTTTGGCTCGATTTTGAATTGTCCTTTGAATCTTGTCCGCATGAATTTGTTAATCCTAAGACAATCAAAGCAAGGAAAATGGCCATTGCCAATTGAATCTGGTTTTTCATAAAAAGGTTCCTCCATTAAAATGTTTAATAACTTCGCATGGGCATTTGCATGTTAGATGCCAATAAAATAAACAAGCAAATACAAATGGTTAATATTTTATAAAATTATTTTTGGTATTATTTATAAACCAAGATGGTATCTTTAAGTTACCATTTCCGAGTGTTCTTTTTTTATCTTTTCAATTTTTTCTTTAGTTTGTGAAAGCCGTTTTTCCATTTCTTCAATTAGATTAAATCCCCGCTCAACTTTTTCAATCATTTTATCGAGATCAAGATTTTCTTGGTTTAATTCAGAGACAATCCCATCAACTTCTTTAAATTTTTTGAAATAGCTGTCGCTATCTTTTTTACTTCCCATATTTTACAACTCCTTTATCTTTTCAATATTCTCAATTTTCAATTTTAATTTTCCATCTAGCATTCGTGCATAAACCTGATCGTTGACACTTAACTCTTTCACAGAGCGAAACACACGATGGTCTTCACTAAATAATTGCGTCCAACCTTTTTTAATCCAATCACGGGGATCTTTCTCGGCAATTTTTGTTTTAAGTATGAGTAGTTTTTTTTCCATCTGATGAAGATTCATCATCCCTGACATAAAAATTCGTTCTTGTAATTGCACTAAATTTTTTACTGCGTTATTTAATTTTTCATCTAATAATAGAAGTAATTGATTCTTAAAATCTTTGATACCAGTGACGACTTCATTTAATTTAAAAAGAATAAAATCCGCAGCCGCTGTGGGTGTTTTTTCGCGATGATAAACAATTTCTTCAATCACGCAAACATCATCATGATGACCAATCGCAGCAATAATGGGAATAGGATATTCAGCTATTGCATATGAAAGCTCCGGTGTATCGAACCAGCGTAAATCAGCTTGCGATCCTCCACCACGAGTAATTACTACCACATCACAATCTTGCTCATACAAAGATGCCAAGGCTTCTTTGACACTCGCCGCCGTTGCTTCCCCTTGCATCATCGCAGGGGCGAAAATAATTTCTCCTGGAAAACCATAAGAAAATAATTGGTGTGTAAAATCACCGAATGCTCTCGATTCATCCGCTGTAATAAGCCCCACGCGAAATGGAAATAAAGGAAAGGGTAACCGTTTATTTTTTTGATCCAAGCCTTTTTGCCGAAGTTCTTTCATTAATACTTCACGGGCGAGAGCTAAGGCTCCTTTTGTATAATTAGGGTCAATATCCAATAAACTTAAGCTGAGTTGACCGCGATCGCGATAGAGAGAAACTTCGCATAAGCATCGTACTTTTAATCCATCTTGAAAAATTTCTTCGATGATTTTTTCACATATTTTTTCTTTAATTGCTTGAAATGTTTCCT
>CAZFSQ010000141.1:0-6191 GCA_964521975.1 uncultured Oligoflexales bacterium
GCACTCACCATATTGGTTAAATCAGCTAACCCAATCCCATTAGATCCTCGACCAGGAATTAAACCTACTACACTTCCAACTCCTTCTTTTGTTGTTAGAGCAGGCCCAAGAGCTTCGTCGGTAAGCTTACGTTCTACATCGGTATCAATATTTTCTTCAGCCAATAAACGGCTAGAACCTTTAAGCAAACTATTGCCACCATAAGTTGCATTGAGTTTTTCCATCCCCGTTCTAAAATTAAATTCTTTTCCCATCAGAAAAGTTAACAAAAGTGATTTTGCACGAACATTACCTTTAAATGCTTGTTCTAATAAAAAGAGAGCGGTCTTCGCACGACGCTTTGGATCAGGTTCTTTAGCGGGATCAATCTCCTCGCAAGCACCAATACCATCTCCTGCTGATACTCCCGATGTATTATTTTTATTGAGTGTTCGACAACCTGAAAAAATAAACGCAAAAGTTAAAAGTAGACTCGCGATAATTCTCATTTCTCAAAAACCTCCCTAAATTGCAATTTAAACGCATCAATGGAATAATGTTAATATTGTAAACAAGATTATTTTTTAAGGCAAGTTGTATGAAAAAAATGATTGTTTTCTGTTTTGCTCTTTCCTTAACCCAATGCAAACAGCGTCGTCAGCAAGTTTCATCCTCACTCGAAGAGCAAGTGTTGCAAGAATACGCTGCATTTGAAGGTTGGCAGGTGGGGCTTTTGGTGTCACAAAATGATCTTTTTCTTAAAGAAAACAACTCTAATAAAAATATTTTGCAAGGAAAATATAATCAGCTAAATAAAGTAGAAGAAGGAAAAGCAGTTTTTTGGAATACACCACAATTTTTTAATCCCGAACAAAAATCAATTCAAGGTTATCAAGCCACGTTTCAATTAGCAGGCGAGGGAAATCAATCCATAGACTTTTCTATTCTACTTCAACCAAGAGATATCGCTCGTACACCAAATTTAGCAAGGCACTTTTTTGCACAGGTAGAATCAAAATTTTATGAGGGTTTGCCTGCTGTCATTAGCCGCTCATCACAGGGAATTACTCTTGGACTTAATCTTTTTGAAGAATTATTTCCTGTGGACCCCTCTGATATATTTGCGGCAGATGATGTGGAAGATTCCCAGAACGTCGTCACAAATATTACAAAAAGAAGAGCTAACAGAATCGACTCACTCACCGATGCCCTCGGCGTACCCGGAGATGCATTAGCCGATCCAGTTTATTTTCTTAAACCAGATTTAAATCGCGATCAGAGTATGAGTGGTGATACGGATAACACCATTTATCCAGGTGATGTTTTTTTAGTTAGTAACCCGCAACTTATTGGCTCTGGATTAGGAGTTTGGTTAGGAGGTTCAAAAAAACTGATTGGTGAAAACGGTGGAAGCAATAATTTATTTATTTTAGCTAAGTCAGTTTTAAATCCCAATCTCGTTTCTTTTTTACAAAATCAAATGCGTTCAGGAAATTTTACACTGAGAATTCAAAATGTGAATTTAAAGCCGATAGGACAACCTGAATTATTATCAAATCTCACGAATAATCCTGAAAGTCATTCGCTCACAAAAAATGGAAATACCGTTTTACTCACAAACAATAATAATGAATTTAAAAACGCAGGCCCAATTAACCCATTCGCACAAACCAAAAATGATCTTCAAAATAATGATAAAGATAAAATTTTTATTCGCAGTTTACTCACAGGACATGCAGAATTCACAAAAAATTTAAATGATCTCTTGATGAGTCTTAATAAAGATTTTCCAACCATGAAAAAAGATGGTTTTTTAAAATTAAAAAACTTTTTTGACTCACAACTCACAAAATATAAATCAACGGATGTGTTTGAAATAAAACCTCTCGCTGAATTAGCTTATAAATTAGATACCATGACTAAAAATGAAAATATTACGCAAAATAAATCTGTGCTTAATCCCATCAACGAAACACTCTCGATGCTTGTTCAATATGAAAAGTTAAATATCCAATCACAAACAAAAGTTAAAGAACTGAGAAATGTTTTTGATCGACAAGGTATGATGATTCCATTTTCTAGCACCACGCTAAAAATCATGGATGCCATAGGCGGCGGTTTTTTAAGTCATACAGCTAACAGATTGATCACCAATAATGACTTGCGATGGAACAGTCCATTAATTATCCGATGTGCTGAAAAATTTACCATGGATCATAGACGCAGTGAACTCGCCGCATTTTATCAATCACCCAATAAGAGAGTAGCGGCCCAACAATTGGATGATTGGTTCACAATTAACTCTTACGTAGCGATATTAAGTAAAGCGACTGGAGTAGCTATTCCGAAATTACAAGATAAAAACTCAAACGAAGTTCTTATCAATTACATGAACACACATCAAAATAAAATTTTGAATTTTGTAAAAAATCCTTATTTAGTTAGATCAAGCAATTGGCATTATTATCGTAGCGGGAAAATCGAACAAGCAGATGATAGTATTTTAGATTGGTTCAGTGAGACAAACACAAGAATGTTATTAGAAAAAATTACAGGAGTAGAACCTCCTGAGACAAGTCGAGACAATAGAACCAATATTGCTTCAATGGATAAATACTTGAATAAATATGCTCACGACATTTGGATATTTATGGACAATATGCAAATTGAATTTGGTGATGAGAAATTTATTTTTGAAAAAATTCCTAAAATTACTGATCCTGGATTTTCACGAAAACTCATGACACAAGATATTGGAAACATTGTGAGCCAACTTAATCAATTGACCACCGTCAAAGCTCAAATGCTAGAAGCAATTAGTTATCAACTCGATAGGCTTTATAATTTATGAAAAAAAATAAAATTAAATTAATTCTTATTTTATCCATCTCTGGTTTATTCAGTTTTGAATGTAAACGCCGTAATCGTTCATCCGTATCTGAAGAACAACAAGCTCAATATTTAAATGCCTTCCAACAATCACAAAAAAAGTTATTTGAAATAGATTTATTTGTGCGTCGGACCATGCAAAACCCATCACCCTTATTGCCTGATGAAAATGAAAATTGGAGCAGTTATGACAGCAATAAAATTGTTCCCGCTCCCAACAATTGTAGTGAAGAAAAATGGAAAGATGAATTGCAGTGGAATGGTTTAATTGATCTTTGGCGAAATATTGTTGGCGGGGAAACGCAAGAAGTAAAATTAAAATCACTGGAGGCTCTTGCTAAAATTGGTAAGTCACGCAATTTATCTTGTTGGCGGCAACTTGTTGAAGAATTGATGCCCACAGTTTTTAATGCGAGTCCGCCGTCGGGTTTAATTTATAAACAACCCGAAAATGGATTCGTATGTTCTGGATTCATCAGTTGCGGTAAAGCTCTTGAAATTGTTATCTCGCTTGGGAAAATCATGTCGAATTCTAATCAAGTCATGTTTCAACTTGAGCGTGTGATCACTTCAGTCCAAAGTTTGAATTTATTTAAGTTGAAACATTTTTTGGTTTTTCAAGCTCAATCCGCACGAGCTTATTTAAAATTCCTCAACAAAACACGGATGTTTGATAGTGATTTTGTCGGACGAGAATTGACATTATCATCGCAAGAAATCTTTGAACTCAAAAATAATTTTGAAATAAATATACAAAAATATACTTCATCAGAACTTAGTGGTTTACCTATTTGGGAAAACTACAATTTCAATCGCAATAATAATTCACTTAGCCAAATCACTTATGCAAAACTTTTAAATGAAATTTTAGGCGATGAATATAAAAATTTTGGTAGCCTTCCTAAAGACGAACAACAAATTGTGATAGAATGGATCAGTCAATTCATCACCAATTTTAATCGAGTGCAGCATTTTAACCTCGGCATGTACTGGTACGTGGATCGTTTTGCTCAAAAAGATCCAAGCAGTTGGATACAAAAAATGTATCAGATGGTGGGAACATTTAAGCAAATTGAGAGCCAGTCATTTGGAAATAATAAATCCGTTGCTGAAGCAATTGAGAATAGATTTCCTAATCTGGAGAATTTAAATGGTATTTATAATCAACTCGCCATTCCAGAGGCCGTGTTTATGGCTCTCGCCCAACATTTTCGCTATGAGGCATATATGCCTTGGCGAGAGGATATGAAAAATTTTGCGATTCGTGTGTTTCAACAAATTCCAACATCGGAAATAAAAAATGTGGGGATGTTATTAAGTGAAATTAAGTCAGATTTAGACTACGTAAACAAACTCAAGGAACAATTTATAAATGGCGTAACAGGAGGACAAAGTAAAGAAAGTCCTTTTCTTACTGAGAAGATTAGATTACAGGCTAATCGAATTAATAACGCTCTCACTTATTTATTTGAAAATGAAAAACAAATTATAAGTGATCCAAGAATGCACGGATTTCAATCCACTTATTTTGAAATTAATAAATTTAATCGCTTCATGGTTGATTATCATCTTTTGCAAGAAACGATGGTCCATATCAAAACTCAAGATCCTCTTTCGCTTTATCAAAAATTATTTGAAACCGTCGATAATCCCCATATCAATACTGAATTTCAAGTTTATAGCATTCAAGGAGATTTATTAGGGCAATATCTTGTGCTCCTTTGTACCAATTGGAAGTTTAATCAAAACTCATCCCCTCCTCTTGAAGAAACTTTTTATGTGGATGGAGAAACTAAGATTGAATATGGATGGTCTTCTGATAACAGTAAATTTGAATGTAATCGCAATGAAACTTTTATGGACATGAAGTCGAAAGCCTATCGTTACGCCTTTAAAACAACTCAAGATCGCGTGAATAATAAAGCATATGAGCTTATTAAAAATCACCCATTCACCCATACAGCCATGATGCTCGGTATGAGCGTTGGTATCGGTGGTGCTACGGGATTATTGTTTAAAGGAGCCACTAAATTTGCAGCATTAGCTAAAGCAGCTACAGCGATTCGAGCAGCAACAGGGTTTTATAAATACGGTGCAACATTTAGCAAATTAATGTTTGATTCCTTTGTCTTCGGTATCTCTGAATATAATGTTTCCGATGCAATGGATAAATATATTGGTCGCGGATTTTTTGGAGCCACGCAATCACAATCTGAAGAAGAAGCCAAACATCATTATGATGCGTTGTTTAATGTCACAGGCATTATCAAAGGTGCTGTTATTTTTGGTTTGATTCCGCAAGCTCATCATTTTGGAAAATTCTTCATCCAAAAATCCATTGGTAAAAAATTAATCGGCGACGAACTATTAAAAGCATCTCTTGAAGCCCAACATGCAGCAAAATTTTTTAAGCCACCCCCTGATAAAGCGTGGAATTTTTTCGCCTATAAAATGTTATCGGGGACCGCCGAGTTTAATGCCGAAGCCGCCGTGTTTATTTTCAGTCCTGTCATTGAGGAAAAAGGAAATGAACTTTATCAAAAAGCGATGGGTACTTATCGCGAATTAACTCCTGAACAGACGGAAATTATGAAGCTACACATGCCTTCCCTCTTAGAAAGAATCGTCAATGCCTATATCACCGCCTCGGCATTCAGTGCGAATCGCTTTACCACGCAATCATTATCGTATAATTATCCTGAATTAACCTTATCACCCAAACGCTGGTTGGATCGTGTACGTTCCGAAGGAGATTATCAGCAGATGTACGCCGTAAAAGATAAAGCAAATTTGTATGAATTAGTCGGTGTAAGTGAGGGAAAATTAACTGATAATGAAATACAGGCTGGTGCTTTTATTAAACAAGCTCGTCTCAAAAATCGTTATGAAGATGCTATGAAAAATTTAAAAGGTGCTGAATTGCAAGCTGAGTTAGAAAATATTAATATCGAAACTTTAAAAACTTCTTATGCTGCGGAATTTTTAGGTAACTCACAACGCTATACGCAATTATTAAAACAACTAGAAAAAGTTTTACCGAAAGAAGAGTTTGAACAATTATATTTTCCTCTCGTGGATGGAAAGACTCCAAGAGAAACATTTGAATATTATATGAAGCGAAGTGGTGAAAATTGATTCTCCGGTGTCATGCCCAACGACTCGCGAAGCGAGGAGTGCCAGGGCATCTTTTCTGATTTAATATGTCAATTGATCCATAAGCTGAATCCAAAATGGAAAGATCTTTATCAAAGTATATTATGAGCGTATTGCAAAATAAAATATCTTAAGATGCCCTGGCACTCCTCGCTTCGCGAGTCGTTGGG
>CAZFSQ010000142.1:0-6178 GCA_964521975.1 uncultured Oligoflexales bacterium
AAAGTCACTCACAATTGCATTCGTCTGGCCATAATATGCCGCACGAATATCATTCGGGTGTAGAATTAACCAATCGTCCTGAAATTCCAAACCATAATCTTTGAGCCACGAATTTAAATTAGGAACCTGTGTTTTTGCATCTACCAATATATAGATCGCTCCACCATTTTCCATATACTGATCTAAAAATTTAATTTCTTCTTTTCTAAAATCATAATGCGGCCCCGCAATAACAAGCGAATCTGCATCTTCAGGAACTAATGCTTTTTCCAGTAAATTAAGCGGCTCTATCTCAAATTTATTATTCTCAAGTTCTGTAACCAA
This sequence comes from uncultured Oligoflexales bacterium, assembly GCA_964521975.1. Taxonomy (GTDB): domain Bacteria; phylum Bdellovibrionota_B; class Oligoflexia; order Oligoflexales; family CAZFSQ01; genus CAZFSQ01. Next base: position 325 of record CAZFSQ010000142.1, read on the forward strand.
CGTATTAAAAGCGTTAGGCTCCGTCCCTTTCAACTCCCCTTCACCATGACCTTGCGTAAAATATATTTTTTGTGCTCTAACTTTGAGCATTTTGATTAATGCGTTTGTAATTCTTTCCTCGTTGAAGCTACTAAGTCGAACTTCCTGTTTTTCATGTCGAAAGATCACGGTATTTGAATCCGAGGACGTCAATTTTTCTGCGGTTGCAAATGCAGGGTCTCTTTGCGGGTTAACATATTTTTCAGAAAACACCGCTCCTTGGGTCGTATAAAGAGAAATTAAATCTTTGAAACTTGTCTCCACAGCATCATCAATAAAAAATCCAACAACTTGAACTGTAATTTTTTTATCATTGAGATTGCTTATAATTTTAAGAGACTGATCGGAAAGAGTGTTTAATTTTGCTTTTGTTGCATCGAATGATTTATTAAACCTAGGACGCACACTTAAAAACGCAATTCCTATAATAATTAACATCCCTAAAATGATCGTAACTCCAGAGCTAGCTCCATACTTTGTCCCTTTACGAGCAAAAAATAATTTGAAGTTTTCAAGGTCAAGCATAAACCAAAGTCCCACTAAGAATAGAGCTAAACATAAACCTGTATACTCAAGCCAAGGATAACTGGGAAACGATGAACCAATCACTAAAGACAAAGCCGCGATAAGAATGGAAACAAAAGGTAAAATAAGTAGAGAGGATTTCATAAAATTATTATCTCCATCTTTGAGAGTCTAAAACAACATTCGTAAAAAACAAAAAAAGCGAAATGAACAAAATAAAATACACTGTATCTTTCACTGTAATAAGCCCCTTATAAAATGACTCAAGATGTCCACCATAAGCAATATACTTAAATGCTTCTTCAAGCCCACCACCTGAAGCAATATTGGGTGTCGCCACATTAAGAATCATCAAGAAAAATAATCCCAACATCGTAAGTAAAAATGCCATGAATTGATTTTGTGTCATAGACGAAATCCAAACACCAAAAGCAATTTGAGCAGCCATCAGTAAAAATAAACCGAGATATCCTGTCACTAACGGCCCGACATCAATCGTTCCGTATTTCACTAAAAACATTGGATATACGCATGATGCAAATAACACCAAAAACATTAACCCCATTGACGCCAAAAACTTTCCGAGAACAATTTGCCAAGATGTAACGGGAGATGTTTGTAAAAGTCTCAATGTTTGATTCTTTTTCTCTTCGGAAAAAGTAGCCATCGTAATCGCAGGAATAATCAATAGTAAAATAAAATTACAGTTTTGAAAAAGTGCTCGCATGAGTTCTTCGAGTTGTGGGGCTTGCCCCCCTGTCATGGGTGCTCTTTCCACCATCTGCAAATACAAATTTATGAAGTATTGAAAAAAATATCCGACAAAGATAAGAAAAAACCAAAAAATTGCTCCTGCTCTTGGAGAATTAAAAAAAGCTCTGATATCTCTCATCGCAATATGCCATATTGAAACCATTCTTTATCTCCTTTGATTTTTTTGTCGGAATTAATTTTTATTCTGTGTTGTTAAATCTAAAAACACATCTTCCAATGTTGTTGATTTACGAGTAAGTTCTCTTAAACCATATCCCTTATTTACAACTTCGCTTGCAATTTTTTCGATTATTTCTTCACTCTGATTGAGACCCAAAGTAAAATCAATGGCGTGAGTTCCTTCTGTCACATTGATCACATTAATTGTGCTTATTGACTTTAAGTGCTTTAAGATCTCATCTGATTTTCTCGCGACTCTCAAATGATACTGCACATGAGAAGCTTTTGCTTGTTGCTCTGTAATTTCTGCATAAGTTCCTTTAGCAACAATTTTTCCTTTGTTAATGATAATGATATAGTCGCAAGTATTTTCTACTTCCGAGAGAATGTGCGAACTAAGTAATACCGTGTGTTTTCCCTTGAGTGATTTAATCAACTCACGAATCTGTACAATTTGCCCAGGATCCAGTCCCTCCGTTGGTTCGTCAAGCACCAACACTTCAGGGTCATGGACTAATGCCTGAGCCAATGCCACTCTTTGACGAAAACCTTTAGATAAATTTCCTACGAGGCGATGGTTCACACTTTTTAATGAAAGATGATCTAGTACAAATTCAATTCGTTCCTCCATTTTGTCTTTCGGTACTTGATGAATCTTCGCTGCATAGGTTATAAATTCTGAAACCTTCATATCGGGATAAAGTGGGGGAATATCCGGTAAATATCCTAAACGTTTTTTTGCATCGAGTGGTTTATCCGTAATATCAAATCCAGAAATGGTAGCTGATCCCTGGTCGGAACCAATACAGCCGCAAATGATATCCATTGTGGTTGTTTTTCCCGCACCGTTGACGCCTAAAAATCCAACAATGTGTCCCTTAGGAACTATAAAACTAACATCCGATAATGCTGTATGCTCACCATACCGTTTTGTTACATTTTGAACTTCAATCACTTAAAGATTTCCTTTCTAAAAAACTATTCCCAAACAATGGCACTTGGCGATTTTAAATTTTCCACAACAGATAAATATTTTTTTTCCACCATATTTCTTTTAATTTTCATCGACGGTGTTAAAAAATTATTCTCTACGGTCCAAGCTTCTTTAACCAAAAATATTTTTTTGACTCGTTCATGATCATCCAACGTCCCATTAGTTTCTTTAAGAATTTTTTGTAACTCACTCTCAACTTCATTTTTAGACATTTGTTTTCCAATTTCTGACAAGACACAAATGGCAATAGGTTGTGGTAATCCACTTCCCACTAAACAAACATTTTCTAAAATCGGAGATGAAGAAATCTTAAGCTCAATTGGGCTAGGAGCTACATATTTTCCTTTGCTCGTTTTAAACAAATCTTTAACGCGACCTGTAATTTTTAGAAACCCTTTAGAAGTAATCTCGCCTTGATCCCCCGTTTTAAGATAACCTCCGTCAAACATTTCTTGTGATTCTTTAGGCATTTTATAATAGCCAAGCATACTGCCTGGACTTTTAACTAAGATTTCTCCTTGATCGGAAATTTTACAATCAACCAGAGGAAAAGTTTGACCCACGCTTCCCACTTCAATGCAATCATGACGATTAAAATGTGAGTAAGCAAAATTTTCTGTCATCCCATAAGCCTCTTGAATATTGATCCCTAGTTTTTTATACCACTCAATTAATGTCTTCGGAATGGCTGCTGCTCCACTACATGCATTCCTTGCATCAGATAACCCTAAACCTGCTCTAATTTTTTTCTTAATAAGAAGATTCACCAAAGGAATATTTAAAAGCAAATTTAATTTTGCTTGAGGTAACTTTTTTAAAATCCCCTCTTGAAATTTTGACCATATTCTTGGCACAGCTAAAAATATAGTCGGTTTTGCTATAAGAAGATCATCTTTGAACGTATCTAAATTCTCAGCAAAAAATATTGTCCCACCACAATATAACGCCCAAGCTTCCGCAAGCAATCGCTCGGCAACATGGCTAAGGGGAAGGTAAGAAAAAATTCTTTCACTTGGCAATAAGTTTAATTCCTTGACCGCATGGGAAATCGCGGTTGCATAAGAACCAAATGAATGAACCACACCTTTGGGTAATCCCGTTGTCCCTGATGTATAAATAATCGTCGCAATTTCTTCGAGAGATGGCCGATAAATCTTATTCTCAACAATAGGCTCTTTAATTACTTGATCCCAATCTTTTAAACTTGAATCGGTTTTATAAAGTTTATGAGGAAAAGAAATCATCGGCGTTTTTTCTGGAACACCTGATTTCATATTGTTCCAACCGTCAAGCTTTCCTACGAATAATAATTTTGACTCTGAATGATCTAAAATTTGCCGAATCGTCTCTGGATTTAAATTGGGATAAAGAGGGATGGAAACATGTCCCGCCATCCAAATACCCAAATCACAAATAATCCAATGAGCACAGTTTTTGGACATCAAAGCGATATGCGAACCCTTGGGGAAGTTTTGTTTGGAAAGATAATCCGCAACTTTTCTTGCCTCATCCCAAGTTTCTTGCCAACTAAAAGACAAAATTTCACGATTGATGGGTTGCTTTAAAAATATTTTCTGCGGGTCTTTTTTGACCCACTTTTCAAGCATCTCAATAGGAGTAAATACTTTTTCGCTCATAGATTCCCCTCTCTTTTTATTTAAGAATTTTTAGGATAAAGGATTAGATTTGTTTGAGCAACCACCAATTAAGGGTAAGATTCAAATCTCTTTTTAATATTCGTTCTTCCAAAGAAATTTTAAAAAGTTATCAACCGGTAAAATTTTTATTCCATCATATACTCTTGCAAATTTTTCAAGACAAACAATGATGTAATTTTCAATCACTTGCTCTTCTTTCAAAGCTTTGAGATTTTTTAAATCATTTAACCCCAATCTCGCCGAGGCTTTGACCTCAATGGCTATTTTGTTTCCAATAACAAAATCTACTTCATAACCATTTTTTGTACGCCAATATTGCAATTTTTCTCGTCTTCTAAAATATTCTAATGCTGCTCGTAATTCCATCGCAACAAAATGTTCTAATGTTTTTCCAAATAGCTCACTACCTTTTTTAATTTCCCCTCGATTCGCTAAATAGTTTGTTATACCAACATCAAAAAAATAAAATTTAGACCTGGTAATAGCCTTGCGTTTTTTAGTTTGTAAAAAAGGCATTACTTGAAAACCAAGCAGAGTATCTTCTAACACACTTATATAGTTTTCTAGCGTCCTAGGAGCAACTCCCGAATCATTAGCTATGTTGGCATAATGTAATTCTTCACCATTCGACAAAGCCATCGTATCCAAAAAACGTACAAAATAATCGTAACTTCTTATTAAGGCTTCCGACTTCACTTCCTCTTTTAAATATAAATTCACATAACTTTTTTTATCTTCTTCTGGTTTTTTTGAATTGTAAATTTTAGGCAATCCACCATCATTTAAATATTTTAACAAATCAAAACCCTCTTCCAACTCATAAGAAGTTAGAGGAAACATATGATATTCCCGTGCTCTTCCTCCTAATAAATTAACGCCTACTTTTTTTAATTTTCGAGCACTACTACCTGTTAGGAGAAATTGAATTTGGCGATTTTCTATCAGTTTATGAACTACATTTAAAAGCTCTGGATATTTTTGGATTTCATCAATAATGACATATTTAGTTTTTGGGGGAATTATCTCTTCAATTATTGCAGGTCTTTTTAAAATTGAATTCATTACATCTAAATCTAACAAGTCGAATGTCAAATAATTTGGAAGATTTCTTTTTATAAGAAAACTTTTCCCAACACCTCTTGGGCCAAATAGAAAAAAGGAATTTTCTTTGATAAGTTTTTCTAAATTTAATAGCCTTTGATACATACCAGAAATTTAACACATGCTTCGCCGATTGGCAAGCTAATCGGCGATATATATCATTATTAGAAATTCAACCTCTTACACCCTACCCCGTTATAAAAACTAAATATCATGAGGCAAAATTTCATAATGCGACGTATATTTTTTAAACGGACTATAAAATCGCATATTAGACACTCGCGAAGTATATGTGCAAGCATAACGTTCTACCTGATGAGCAAAACGACTTCTCTCCAAACCAACCTTCATTAACTCACCCCAAATTGGGTGAAATTTATATTCTCTGGCTTTGATCATTTGACTAATTGTGTCATCCAACAACTTGAACTCTTGATCTAACTCTGAAAATTTTTCTTCATAGCGACGAATTTCTTTTCTGAGCGGTTCCATTTTTTTTGTTTCATTATTTTTTTCAGTTCGTTCTATTTGCCTCTCACACGATGCAATTTTAGATCTTAAAATCTGCATTTTTTCATCAATCTCTTCTCGATCATCCATCTTT
>CAZFSQ010000143.1:0-6135 GCA_964521975.1 uncultured Oligoflexales bacterium
TCAAAAATGAAAAGATCCCCAGGCATTCGCACCCTCGGTGCTCATTGGGGATGACAGGGGATTTTTGAAACACCAATCAACTGATACCATATAAAAATAGAAAGATAAGCTCAAGTGCCAAAACCAATTTTTATTTATAATTCTCTAACAAGACAAAAAGAAGAATTCAAACCACAGCAATCGGGAAAAATTAAAATGTATGCCTGTGGGGTGACCACCTATGATTATTCACACATGGGTCATGCACTTCAGGCAGTTTTCTTTGATGTGATTAGAAATTATTTTGAGTATGCAGGGTTTCAAGTTACTTATGTGAGAAACCATACCGATGTGGATGATAAAATTATTCAACGTGCCAAAGAAAAAAACATAAGACCCGATGCATTGGCGGAGACAATGGTTCAAGCAACAGAACGTGATATTTTATCTCTCGGAGTTCGTCCAGCGACCCATGAGCCGCGTGTCTCTAAAATGATTTCTGATATTATTCAGATGATTGAAAATTTAATTCAAAATGAATTTGCTTACGTTACGAAAAATGGTGATGTTTATTTTAGAGTCAGAAAAAAAGATGATTATGGGAAATTATCTGGAAGAAAAATTGATGAACTCATGTCGGGTTCAAGGGAGCTTTCGGGTAGTGATGATAAAGAAGATGCTCTTGATTTTGCACTTTGGAAAATAGATGCAACAGAAGGGGCATCATGGCAAAGCCCTTGGGGAGTGGGTCGTCCTGGATGGCACATTGAATGTAGTGCGATGGCAAAAACCTTACTAGGCTCGCAAATTGATATTCATGGTGGGGGTCGCGATTTAATTTTTCCGCACCATGAAAATGAAATTGCTCAATCAGAAGGAGCCAACGGTTGTTCGTTTGCACAAGTATGGATGCATAATGGACTCCTCATGATTGAACATCAAAAAATGTCAAAAAGTTTGGGGAATCATCTTCTCATTCGTGATGCGATTAACAAATGGCATAAAGATGTGATCCGTTTTGTAATTTTAAGCTATCACTATTCATCCAATGTGGATTTTACCGAACAGTTATTCCGCACGGCGGAAAAAAGGATGCTCTATTATTATTCTACTCTTGAAGCGATGGAGCGGTTTTTAAAAGACAAATCGTTTAAAAGTTCTGATTCTATTGTTAAAGAGTGGGATGAAAAATTGCATGATGAGATGCGAGATGATTTTAATACACCGAAAGTGTTCGCTGTTTTAAATTTACTGTTTAAAAAAGTAAATGAAAGTTTTAAGTCTAAAGATTCAGCAGAAAAAAAATATTTAATCGGTGCGGCGGCACAAAAAATAATTTTCCACTGGGGAAAAGTCTTGGGTCTGTTTCAAGAAAACCCACAAGAGTTAATTCATTCATTAAAACGAGCTATTTTAAAAGAAATGAAAATTGAAGAATCTTGGTTAAGCCAAAAAATTATGGATCGTATTGAAGCTCGTAAGAATAAAAATTTTGCTTTAGCGGATCAAATTCGCCAAGAATTGACGGGTTTGGGTCTTGAGTTGATGGATACTGTCGATGGGACAGATTGGACGATTGGAGCGATAGCGGCATAGGAATTTTTTTCCTATTTTAAAATTCTCTCAAAATAATAAAATAATAAAATATGCTAAGAAAAATTGTTTTCACTATTTATTTATTTTCGCACGTTGCTTTTGCAGTCGTTGAACCATGCCAAAATGATAAATCGGGAGAAAGTTGCCACAAAATAGGGTGGACTTTTTTGGTTCAGAGTCAGTATCAAAAAGCTCTCGATTATTTTTCTAAAAGTTGTGATTTGTCTTTAGCGAAATCATGTAATAATGCAGCACTTTGTTTAGAAAAATTAGATCGTGAAAATGAGTCAGGAAATTATTTAATTCTAGCTTGTAAGTATGGGCACAGAGGAGCTTGTCAGAAAGCAAAAGAAAATACTATTATTCAAATGAGTCCCATAGAATTAACAAGCATCAACCCACTCGTAAAAAAAACTGTTGAAGAACAATCTAAAATTGAGAATGAGATTGGAATTTCTGAGCTGGAAAAAAAATGTAAATCTTCAGATGGAATTTCTTGCCAAAATTTAGGACGCGAATTAACCAAGCAGGGTCAAATAGCTAAAGCTGCGAATTACTATGCTGTTGCCTGTGGCTTATTAAAAAATGACACTTGCTTTGAATATGCTGTTTTAGAAAAACAATTGGGTAATATTGATTTGGCTAAAGCAGGTTTTCTTTTAGGATGTTTACATGGTGTCAAAAAATCCTGTGCTCAGAGTGAACTTTCGCAGTCGCGTAGTTCTGTGAATAAAGAAAAACAGAAATCGTTTTAAAAAAAAATCATTCCTGATAAAATTATTTTTCAATGATGGTATCGCGTAATCTATGGGTAAAACGTGCGGTAACTCTTTCGTGGTTTACCATAGTGTATAATTTTATCGAGGGTGTTGTCTCAACTTGGATAGGAGGTGGAGATGAATCCTATTTATTATTTGGATTTGGTGCCGATAGTTTTATTGAAGTTGGATCAGCCTCGTTTGTTCTGTGGCGATTCAGCAGAGAAATGCAATTAGATAAAACAACCAACGATGGCAGAGACAAAACGGCTAATTTGGGAATTGGTTTATTATTTTTATTGTTGGCTTTGATAACTGCATTAGTCAGTGGCGTGCAATTGTCGGCTCAGTCTCACCCACAAACAACCCTACCTGGGATGATCATCGCACTTTTGAGTTTAAGTTTTATGTTTTTTCTTTGGAAAGCAAAGTTGCGTGTTGCGGATCAACTAGATAGCAAAACCATGAGAAGTGATGCCTATTGTTCCTTAGCGTGTATTAAACTCTCCACCATCCTATTCATGGGTAGTGCAATATATATGTTGTATCCTGCATTATGGTGGATAGATTCTTCTTTTGCTCTTGTGCTCAGCTTTTTCATCGGCCGTGAAGGTTTAGAAATTTTGAGAAATCGCAATAATAAAGAGGGTCCGGCTTGTTGTTGATGGTGTGGATTGCAATACGCCCGTAGGATGGGAGTTTTAAGAAGGAATATCAAATCTCTTCACCGTCTTATTCAAAACATAATGTAAAAGTTGCATATCCTGATATTTCATCGAAGCAATACGGTCATAAATTTTATTAGATGTTCTACCTCCATCATCAATCTTGACCCTTTTCAAAAAATCTTGAACATGAGATTTAAGAAAAGATGCTTCCACGTCACTGATTGTTTTGGTGGGATTTGTTTTTAATTTTAAATTCTTTAACCCTTTGCCAAGTTCATAAGCGTAAAGCATAACTGCTTGCGATAAATTGATCGCAGGAAAGTTTTGAGCCATCGGAATATAACTCATCACATCACATTGGGAAATATCCTCACGGCTCAGCCCAGTGGATTCTCGGCCGAAGACAACGCCGATTTTTTTAAAAGCAGATTCGCCGTTGATGATGAGTTGCGGCAGATCTTCAATTGCTTGCGGTTGCTTATAAGCATTTCGCGATTTTGCTGTGGTCCCAATTGTCAAATCTAAATCAGAAATTGCATCATCTAAAGTTTTAAAAACTTGCGTCGCCATCAAAACATCTTCTGAACCATGGGCGAGGTAATGAGCACGTCGGTCTTGATGTTTGCACGAATTAACAATTCGCAGTTCATAAAAACCCATAGTTTTAATCGCTCGTGCGGCAGCTCCGATGTTTTCAGGAGTCAGCGGCTCGACGAGAATAAAAATAATTTTTCTTTCAGTTAACACAATTCAAATACTCCATTAAAAAACATGCTGAGCCGCAGCTAAAACTTCAGATTCTCTTTCAGGGTGCTTGGAACCTGCTTGAGCACGATCAGGTTTTCCTCCACCCTTCGCGTCAGCAATTACACAAAGTTTTTTAATTGCTTCATTGGCTTTGATGGTTCCCTTATACTGCCTTCCGGTCAGAGTATAAATTTGCAGTTGTTCGTGATTCGATAAAGTCAATACAGCGGCCCGATCATGGAGTTTGGTTTGAAAAACATCAAGCAATGTTTGGATATCATCTTTTTGTTGCATATCAATATCGTGAATAATGTTTTTTAAACTCATCGCAATAATTGAGTTTTGTTGAGTTGATAAAACTTTCTCTACGCCAATTTGCAGAAGATCTTTTTTTAAAATTTTATTCTGCTTTTCATAGATATTAAATTTTTCCATCCATTCTTCAAGAGTAGTCACTTCCATTCCTGTTTTAGCAAAAAGAATTTTTCCTATTTGATGAAGTTGTGTCGTGTTGGATTGATAATCTCGTAAGGCTTCCATGCCTGTGATCGCTTCTAGGCGACGAACGCCCGCTGCAATCGAGCTTTCATTTTTAATCTTAAAAATTCCGATATCACCCGTGCGACTTACATGCGTTCCACCGCATAGCTCAAAACTAAATTCACCCATACGAATGGTGCGAACATTCGACTCGTCATATTTTTCACCAAAGAGAGCAATGGCTCCCGACGCCTTTGCTTCATCAAGTGTAGAATTTTTTACGTTCACAGAAAGATTTTCACGGATGATTTGATTGACGAGATCTTCTAGCTGAGTAATTTCTTGTGCAGCCAACCCTTTGGGGTGTGTAAAATCAAAGCGTAAACCCCATTCATCTACTTTAGAACCTTGCTGAGAAATATGAGAGCCAAAAACTTTTCGTAAAGCTTCTTGCAATAAATGAGTTGCTGAGTGATTGCGTTTAGTCGCGTCACGTTTTTCATGATCCACTGTGGCGGTGAATTCTTTCATATCATTTTGATGGATTAAGCCACTCTCTAAATCACAACGATGGATGATCGCGTCGTGTAATTTAAAAGTATCTTTGACATGCAATGATATTTTTTCATTTACTAATTTTCCACGATCACCCACCTGTCCACCGGATTCAGCATAGAATGGCGTTTGATCAAGTATGATAAAAATCTCGTCATTCAATTCGCGATATTTTAAAACATAAGATGAAGTTGAAAGTTTTTCATACCCACAAAATTGAGGAGTGCTTTCAGAGGATGAGCTATTAACAATAATCCATCCCTCGTTTTGTCCTAAAGCATCTTGAAATTTCCCACTGCTACGAGCTTTTTCTTTTTGCTCTGCCATGGAGATTTCAAAACCTTTTAAATCCATTTTGAGATTTATTTCTTGAGCGAGAATACCGGTGAGGTCAACAGGAAAACCAAATGTGTCGTAAAGTTGAAAGATCGCATCACCAGGAATCATATCTTTTTTATTTTTATTTAACTCCGTTGTTAATTTATTAAATCTTTCGAGTCCTAAATCTAAAGTGCGAATGAATCGTTCTTCTTCACTGGCGATCACTTGTTCGATATAAGATTTTCTCTCTCTAATTTCTGTAAATGCATCTCCCATGATGTCGCATAAAGTTGAAACTAATTTAAAAATAAAAGGTTCTTGAATATCAATTTTTCTTCCGTATCGGCACGCTCTTCGCAAAATACGTCGCAGTACATAACCGCGACCAATATTGCCGGGAGTCGCACCATCAGCAATGGCAAAGGTAAGTGCTCGCAAATGATCTGCAATCACCCGATGCGGCATACCATTTTCATCTTTGGTGTAAGGTCTCCCAGAAAATTCTTCAATTTTTTTAATGATCGGTAAAAATAAATCAGTTTCAAAATTAGAGCCACTTTTTTGAATCACACTACAAATGCGTTCAAGTCCCATTCCGGTATCAACATGTTTTTCTTTGAGAGGGATAAGTTCGCCGGATGCTTGTCTTTCATATTGAATAAAAACCAAATTCCACAATTCAATATAACGAGCGTTGCTCCCATTGACGCCCTTGATTTTGTCGCTATAAGTTTCCTTTTGTGTAAGAAGATCACCCATATCAAAATGGATTTCACTGCATGGGCCACATGGACCCGTGTCACCCATCTCCCAAAAATTTTCTTTTTCGGCAAAGCGTAAGATTCGCCATGGCTCGATATCCGTTTCGCTCTTCCAAAGATTTTCTGCCTCGTCATCTGTTTTATAAACAGTCACGAATAAACGATCTTTGGGGAGCTGCCAAACTTTCGTCAATAACTCCCATGCCCAAGCAATAGATTCTTTTTTGTAGTAATCTCCAAACGACCAATTACCAAGCATTTCAAAGAGTG
>CAZFSQ010000144.1:0-6114 GCA_964521975.1 uncultured Oligoflexales bacterium
GAAAAAAAATGTTAACAATATGAAACTAATTTTTGAATGCATAGCAAAACCCCACTTCTATTAAACTATTAACCACACGACACAAATCCCGACTCAAACACAATACATTCTTTATCCGTTGTAGAAAAAACTGTCTGCGTTTCTGAATCACTGAACTCTGAAAAATAACATTGCGTTAATAGTAAAACAAATAACCAACCAATGAAAATTTTTATTGCTTTTTTAATCATCACTCACCTACCTTTTCTGAATAAAATTTGAATTGATTAAGAATTTCAAAAACTATTTTATTTTTGATTTCATCTGATTTTATTTTAAAATTATCGGTAAGAACTTTTCTAAAAGAGTTCTCTAAATAATCTACCATCAATGGATGATCACCTAAAAGCGTCTCTTGCTGTTTAAAATATGATACGTAAACTTGCTGAGTTTTTAATAAATTTGAAATATGAATAAAAATGTTAGCCTTTTTAATTTGCATAGCTGCATAACTTTTGAGCAAAAGATCATGATCACTATTCATCAAAAACAACAAATAAATTCCTGACACATGATCCACATATTTATTACCATTAACGTAGCATGATTGGTTCATCACATTTTTATAGATTTCTAAAATATCTGTGTTCTGAATATTGATTCTTTCGAGAACGTTATGATGACAGTTTAAAAATCCATCTTGATAAAATGCTTTTTTGAGCAGCCCGCTTTTTTCTTCAATTTCTTTAAGCGTATTATTTCGAGAAATATTTTCATTTCTTGCGATATCCAGTTCTTCTTCAAAGATCTTGAATTTGTTATCAGCTTCTTCCCATTGGTTATTTAAAAACAACTGCCTTATTTGCTCATACGCAATATCCATCTTTTTTAATATAAACGAAGACTCATCAAATCCAGGTTCTTGTAATTTTTGTTGACTGCTTTGTATAGCAAAATTTTCTTGAGGTGGCATTTTAAATTCTGCGAGTTTCACCTGAGTCATTTCACTTCTCAAGCAATTATTTAAAGACTCCATTTCCTTTACGCGATAATGAATCATGTCGTACACATTTTTTTCTTTATAAATCTCTGATTGAGAAAAATCTCCAATAAAACTTTTAGAAAATAAAGTTTCAAAAATGTTTTTCATACCTTGATGATTCGCTAATAGATAAAGACTAAATTTAACTTTACTAGTCATACACTCAATATCGACTGTTCGTGAAGAGATCTGGGGTTGGAGGTTTTCTTTTGACTCCACAAGTGGAGTTGATTTTTGAGACGTACAAAACTGAAGGAAACACAAAGTGAATAAAAGCATTTTTTTGTTTATCATATTATTCACCCAACTCCTTTAGACATGCACTGGCATATTGTTCAGTTTCGTTTAAAAAATTCGCATATTTATTTTTAATGGAATCTAGCTTCGATTTCAATTCAGGATAAAGTTCATCATATTTTGCATAAAAAGCAGAAAGCCCTACGTAGCGAGACTTAAACTTTATCCATTGTGAATTAAACAGAATGCAATCATCTGCTGTTTCTAGTGGTATGCTTAAAATCTCTGCTAGAGGATTATGAACTTTAACCAAAAAATCATCTTCAAATATTTTTGCTTTAAAATTAGCGAGGGATATTTTTTCTCGTTCCGCAATGAGCTTATCGGAAATTTGTTTAGCGATCTGTTTTTTATAATTACCATAATTTTCTTCCAACGTAGAAATAATGTTTCTTATTTCTGAAATTTTAAGGTCTAAAGCATTTCCAATTGAAGACAATTTATTTTGCGTGTAAAGGATTTCTGCTTGGTGTTGTTCGATAGTAATTTTAAATTCATCCGCTTGGCAAAATTTTAATCCCATTTCCTGATATTCTTTTTGCGTCATTTTATTTCCTTCATACCACGCCTTCGCTTGATTATATTCATTCACCTTACGGTCGATTTTTTCTTGAGCTTCTTTCATCTTTTTTTCATTTCTTTTTTCCGTCATGTAATGTGCTCCGATATAGACGATGACTAAGACAGCAATTGCAATCCCGGTAAAAGGAGCAAGATTGGCAATGAGTGAAATGGTTCCACTCTGTACTGTAACTGAAAATAGTTGAGCTAACTCAGCTATCGTTTTTCCTGAAATCGCTAGATACGTTGCCAAGGAAATAACCTCCGCTCCGGCTAAAGCCATTAATGCTCCACCTTCCACAACAGGATCATTAGAAAAAAAGTTACTTGAATTGTTTGAATGCTGAGATGGGTCATCACGATTTGTTTGACTTGAAAAAAAGTTTTCATCTAACTTGGATTTATATTTAAGATAATTAATTTGCTCAAACACATAAGAATTCATGGGCATTGCCTTAACTTCATTCACATCTAATTTAGCGACATTTTCTTGACAAAACTGCGGATGAATTAATCGGTCATCCACTAAACTTTGAATTGTATTTTTCTCAGTTTGATAGTCTTGCAACAAACGATTTAAATCCGATTTAATTTGATTCACCCGAATCACAACTTGTTCAAAGGTCGATTGATCAAATTCTTTTGAAATGAACTCGCTGGTTTTTTTATAATCATCAAGCAAGTTTTTTAATCTATTTTGATAGGACTCCATTTCGCTGCTGCTATCCTGGAGATTCTGCTGAAACCATTTTTTATGAATCAAAAGACTCATCATAAATTTGATGCGGATAAGTTGCTCGGCCAAATCTCTACGACTAGCATTAAGCGATTTTGCTATGGTCATAAAATCTTGATTCAATGTACCCAAACTGGAATTGGTTTGAGCATACGATGGATAATGTTGCATCAGCATACCGTGAATGAGTACGATGATAAAAATTCTTTTCATATTATTGAACCTTTTTTTGAATGTTCGATATTTTTTCGCGAATACTTGGCCCATCTTTTAAGGCAAGTTTGGAATCTTCTAAAAAAACTTTGAGAGCCTGAAGACGATTTAAAAAATCTTTATTGCGATATTTTTCTGCATTATCTTTATTATTAAGTTGAGTTTCTAATTTGTTAAAATATCCATTCATGGTGTCATTCATTTTTCCCATCATCTCATTTTTAGTAGCACTCGATGCAAAGGATAGTAATTCCATGACCTCCATCATTTCTGTTGCTGATTGCACTCCAACCATAATATTCAATTCACCATTGAGTGCATAAATTGTATTGGTTAACTCATCAAACTCTTTTCGTGCTTTACTGTACTCTTTACCATCAACATCTTTCATGCGTTCCATAAGAGGAAGATTGAGAAGCGTCTTTTTTAGAAGTTCTTGCATATCTTTATTCGTTTTCTCGAATAACACTTTCTTACCTGCATTAAGGATGACATCTTTTTTGGCATTACTTTCCATGAGATTTGTAAGAACATTTCCCACTGTTTTCATCCCTTCAAAATTACTGTGCGTAATGAGCAAAGACATAGAGCTAATTAGCTCACCTTGCGATAAAGAAACAGCATAAAGCTCATAAAGATTTAAAAGATTCTTAATTTTATTTTGTAATAACTGAATGGAGGTCGATGAAAGATTTTTATTTTTGACTTCAACGAAATTTATTTTGCAGTCTTTCCCTAAATTAGCTGCATTAGTGAATTTCGGATTAAAGTCCTTTATTTTGAACGGGCCATTACCAACAATTCTTGCTTCACGAATCCAATCACCATCAAACTTAGGTTTCCATTCAAATTTACTTACTTGTTGATCAGATTCTGAAATTAATCCAATATCGAGTTGATGTGGAAATTGAAATCCACCACAATTCCAATAGTAAGAAATAGCGAACTCCATCTCAAATGAATACGACGTGTTATTGTCTACGTAAATTTCATTTAAAGAACAATGCTTCCTATTAGCGGACATACATGTAATTAAGTTTTGTGTTAAATCAATTTTTTCTTCGGCCAAATGATTATAATTATTTTTTTCTTCAATAGATTTGCAATTGCTCAATATAAAGAGTGAAAAGATGATTATCTTTTTCATAGATTAATACTCCTTCGATTTTTTTGTTTTTTAGAGTTGTTGTAATGTTACTTTAAACGGTTTTACTCTTACGGAGCCATGACCCTTCACATTAATATCTACCCATATACGATGATTTTTTTCTGGTGGAAGTTCATTCAATATTGTTTTTAATACCAATGTTTTTTCTGTTTCTTTTTTAGTCCATCTAAGACTGCCCCCTGACTTAAAAAAACCCCGAAATAAATTGAAATTAATAAACTCTTTATCTTTATTTGATAATGCATTTAAATTGATAACTCCTTCTTCTCTTGTGTCTGTAACTTTAAAATTACTTGGTAAATGCTCGTTAAAATCGACTACATTATCTCCCACACCTAAGCTTACTTTTGCGATCACAGATTCTCTATCTGATACAATCGTCCTTGGAACTGTACTTGTTCCATAACCTTTTCCACGAGAAATTGTTTCTTGGACTAATTCCCAATGCTGATAATCATACGTAACGTATTTTAATGGCACTTCAACAATCAATTCAAATTTTTCAGGATTCGTAAATTCAAAGAGCAAAATGTTTTTTTCTGGTTTTCCAATTGACTTTAAAAGTATTGAGTTATCATAAAATTTTCCATTCGATCTATTAATTCCTGTATTCTCTAAATATTTTTCATTATAAAAGTATTCATATCTATGTCTCTGTTGATAATCTATTCGCTTGCACCCGTCTGATCCAAAATCATTTTCACACGGAACCATCTCCTCCACCTGCGAAACATTTTGTCTTCCGCATCCAGAAATCAAACCTGCCAGAAAAAACCATTTTAACATCCAACTCAATCGCAACATTTTTCACCTCACACATACAAAGATTAAATAATAAAACCAAAGTAGAGATTAGAAATGCAAAATTAGGACCAACACCTACATTGCGTCAATCATTTAACATTATTGCCATTTTTCAGACTTATACTTTCTTGCTTGTACTTAAAAAATTGTCACTGGTTTAAAAAGTAGACACTGGCTTCCAGAGAAAAACAGCGGTGGGTAAAATTAAGTTACGAAAGGATGGTTATACTAATTTCACCCATAGTCAAAATTAGTATATACTTTTTTTGACTATGGGTGAAATTAGTATAAGATAGAATTAATGGAAAGATATTTAAAAAAGCAAATAATAAAAGATTTAAAAGATAAAATGGTCTTTATTGCTGGTCCGCGTCAAGTTGGTAAAACCACTCTTTCTAAATCAATATCTTCAAATAATTTTATTTATTTAAATTGGGATATTCCAAGAGATCGAGAAAAAATTTTAAAATATGAATTACCTGAAAAAGGGTTATTAATTTTTGATGAGCTGCATAAGTTTAAAAAATGGCGAAACTATTTAAAAGGAATTTATGATGATCGTCATGAGAAATTATCTATCTTAGTAACTGGTAGTGCTAAACTTGATTTTTATCGTTATGGCGGTGATTCCCTTCAAGGGCGTTATCATTATCTAAGACTTCACCCATTTTCCTTTAGAGAGGTGGGTGAAAGCCAACAAGATCTCGTGGATTTATTTCACTATGGCGGATTTCCTGAAATGTTTATCAAACAAGAAAGAATTTTTTCCGACCGTTGGAGTCTTCAGTATCGCAGTCGTATTATCAAGGAAGAAATTTCCGATTTAGAAAATATTTCAGATTGGGGAAAGCTGGAGCTTTTAGCAATAACCCTTCCAGAAAAAGTAGGAAGCACATTATCTATAAATTCTTTGCGAGAAGATTTAGAAGTAAGTCACAAAACAGTCACACGGTGGTTGAACATTTTAGAAAGAACTTATTCGATTTTTCGACTTTCTCCAATGGGAGCTATTAAGTTAAGAGCCGTAAAAAAAGAACAGAAGCATTATCATTTTGATTGGAACTTGGTCAAAGATAAGGGGTTTCGATTCGAGAATATGGTGGCATGTCATTTACTCAAGTGGGTTCAATATGAAGAAGATGTTAATGGAAGAAACTTAGAATTAAGATATTTCCGTAATGTGTATAATCAGGAAGTCGATTTTGTCATTACACAGCTCGGGAAACCTGTAGACGCCATTCAAGTCTGCTATTCCGATCTCGAAGATCAAAAAACACGCGACCGCGAAATCGATGCTTTAGTAGAATGTCTGCA
>CAZFSQ010000145.1:0-6113 GCA_964521975.1 uncultured Oligoflexales bacterium
TGGTAAGATGGCTGCTTTGATCGGTGCAATTTGTGGATGTAATTTTAATAGAACACGAATTTTTTCTTGCCCCTCGTGATCCGTTCCTTTTTCTTCGCAATAAGCATCTAAGAGTAAACATAGAACAGTACGCGTCAACCCAGCAGCAGGTTCAATCACATAGGGTGTATATCGCCATCCAGTTTTTCCTGTATGAGGATCATTTTTTTGCTGATCAAAGTAACTTAATTTTACACCGCTTGCTTGCGAATGTTTTGTCAAATCATAATCGGTTCGTGAGGCGATTCCCTCTAATTCGCCCCAACCCCAAGGATAAAGATATTCAATGTCATAACAATCATCAGAATAGTGAGCCAATTCATTTTTATCGTGTTGTCGCAATCTGAAATTTTCATGATTATTCACAAGCGAACGATACCAATTCATCCTTTCTTTTTTCCAATAATCCATCCATTCGTTTTGTGTACCTGGCTCGATAAAAAATTCCATTTCCATTTGCTCAAATTCACAACTTCTAAAAATAAAATGTTCGGTGACAATTTCATTTCTAAAAGATTTTCCAACTTGGGCAATACCAAAGGGAACTTTCATCGACTGCGTCTGTTGTACATTTAAAAACTGTACAAACATAGCTTGAGCAGTTTCAGGTCGCAAATAAACTGCGGAATCCTTAATGCACGCATCCAATTTTTCTCGCCATTCTTGATGGGGGATATTTTTTTCTTTCACCTCACGAATAAATTGATCGAATGGATCAAGAGCACCCATCTGAGTTCTAAACATGAGATTAAAATTTCTTTCATCACTTAAAACAGGAGAGCTGCAATTAGGACAGATGTAACCTTGATCCGTAACGGGGGCTGATTTTTTTTCTCCACCTTTTTTTCCACCCTGTAAAAATTCAATCATTTTCCCCGGAGATTCTTTAGGAGCTTTATCCGCACGAAATCGTTCTTTACAATTAAGACAATCTACCAACGGATCAGAAAACCCTGCAAGATGTCCTGATGTCTCCCAAACTTTAGGGTGCATCATAATCGAAGCATCCATCCCGACAATATCTTCACGCTCATGGACCATTGCTTTCCACCAATGCTGTGCAATATTTCTTTTAAGCTCGATCCCCAACGGACCATAATCATATGCTGACTTAAGCCCACCGTAAATTTCACTGCTTTGAAAAATAAAGCCGCGTCTCTTACACAAAGAAACAATTTTGGTCATTAAATCGAGTGTTGATGACATGAAACCCTAACTCCTTGTCAATTAAAGTAACTTATTTTACGGGGAAGAGGCTATTATTTTTTATTGTAACCGGTCATGGAAATTGTGGTTGACAAACCCCTGTCATCCCCAATGATTCGCGGAGCGAATCATGCCAGGGGATCTTTGCTTTTTTTTAGTTTTAATTTTTTTGAGAAAGCTAGATCTTCATTAATCAACTGTCTAATTTTTTGACAGTTTAAAAAATCTCTTAAGTTTTTTTCATTTTTGCCGAACCTATATTAAGTAAGAAAAAGTATGGGAGAGATCTATGACCATTAAGCTTTTAATATTTTTTAGCATTCTATTTTCCTGTACGGAGACAAAGCAGGAAAGGAACACAAAAACATCGTCATCGACTCCTGATATCAAAGATATACCGGTAGATATTCCTCAAGAGGCGTCATTCGAGCAAAACTTTTCGACCAGTGAAGAACAAACTCAATCGGAAGCCGTGTCCAGTGCTAATAAAGAATTAGGAATTTATATCAATGCTCCCACCGGGACCGTGCTAGGAATTGATAAACTAAATTTAAAAATTAGAGAGTTCTCTGGTTTCGAGTCGAATGGTCGCGGAGTTTTATTGGCCTCCAAAGGAAGTATTGAAGTTAGTAATGAGAAAGGTGCTTTAATTTCCGAGGATTCATTTAGTGATAATATGAAAGCTGTATTGGAAGTTTCTAGTGATGAACTCAACGAGATTAACAATAATTTGGGCGTTGTTCTGCGAACAGAGAATGATGGGATCAAAACCATTCCTCCGTCATCACTCGTTTGGCAAAGTATTGATGATGAGAGAACGATTGTGTCTTTTCCATTTGCGGGTGGTAATGTCGATTTTCAATTGATCAAGTTAGAAAATAAAACATTTGGTTCCACCGATATCTATATTCCTCGTCCTGCGGAAGCCATTAATTTAAAAGCCATGGCAATGTCTTCTTCGAGTATCAAATTACAGTGGGGAAATCCTGGTGGGGTTGTGTCTGCTTATAAGATCGTCTATTCGATTTTACAGGATGAAATATTTAATCAACCGTCCTGCAAAGAGGGTAAAGCCATTGATAATATCGTGGGGACGGCGAACGAATATTTGATTGAAGATCTCGCTGCTAATGTGAGTTATTTTTTTAGGTTATGTTCAAAAAATAATGCTTATCCTGAGCCAGATATTTCACCGGGAATTTTGATTTCAGAAAAAACTTTGGAATCGAGTGTACCGGTGCTCCATTTATTGGCAATGGATGGAAATGCTGGGCTTCATCATATTAACGCTGTAGATGGGGTTTGGGATGAAAGTTCGGTAGCGTTTGCGAGTGCAAGTTCTTGGGGAAGATTCGTCACCTTTGAATTAGATATGGAAAATAAGCCAACAGTTTTTTTTGATGGTCTTGACAGAAAAGTAAAATATTTTAAAAAAGATTCTTCTTGGTCATTGGTAAAAAATTTTGAATATGATGCGTTTACACATATCAACTCTTTAGAACAACTTATGCAAGACCGTCGGTCATATCAAATACATCCTATTAGTTTTGTAATAAATAGAGACAATGAAATGCAAATTTTCTATTCAGGTTTTGAGCAGTCTTCTGAAAATTGCACCTCCGATATTAGTACCCATAATCTTTGTTTTGGTTTTTATCAGTTTAATAATTCAACCGAAAATTGGAATTTACTAGAAAGACAAAATACATATTTCTCCCTCGCTTCAAGTACAAAATATTTTTTAGTAGATGCTAATAAGGATATTCATTGGTTTCATTATACAGCGGCAAATTCAAAACTTTCTCATTATCAATTAGCGGGAAATAATCTTTCTGTTGAAAATTTTGACAATCAAAATTGTTATTCATACTCTAATAATTATGACAATTTTAGAGTATATGAGAATCCAAACCTCCTTGAAACTTATTTTCTAGGGAAAGTTGATACGAATGGAAAATTGCATATAGCATACCATTGTAGTGATCTAGCCGGTAAGATAAGCCTTTATTATGCAAGCAACATGGGATCTAGCAACTGGCAACACTATCTTGTAGTCAATAATGATGAAGGGGGTGTTGGTGTTAACGATATCGCCATTAGCCGTAATGGGGAGAAAATACTAATAGCTGGCAATAACGGAGTTGTATTTGAAAAACAATCGAACAATGAATTTAAGGCGATTATTACTTTGGGGAATGTTGAAATTTCAAACCCAAGTTATAAGTTTATTCCACCCCTTGTGACACAATCTGAAATCACAGGATATGGCGGAATGCCTGAGGGAACTTTTTTATTAAGCAATTTTAGTATAGGTATAGATAAAGATGGATTTTATCATATCCTCATTGCGGGAGGGAGACTTCAATCTGATGGTCGTCAATTTCTACCTACACCATTCTTTTATATTAATAACCGCAGTGGTGAGTGGTCAACACTGACAGAAATTAAAGCACTTATCCCAGAATGGAGAGGTAATAATCTTATCTCATTTCAAATCGAAGGAATGCCGTCACGATTTTATCGACCTTAAAAATTTATTTTTTTAATTTTTCTTCTGAACCGGAGTTCCGCCTTTTTTAGCACTCTGAGCTGGTCCTTGATGTGGACCTTGGTTTGGTGACGATGAACTTGATGGAGCTGGTGTTGGAGATGATGTATCACCAGGCGTTGGGGCATCATCATCATGAGTTGGGCTTGGGGTTGCTGAAGGAGATACCGATGGAGCAGGTGTTGCAGTCGCAACAGGAACAGTTTCTTCACCTTCATCAATCGGCGTTCCTGAATCAGAAACTTTACAAATGTTTTTTGCTTTGACATCAATTGATACTTGTTTCGTCACTGCATTCACCATTCCAAAATTAGTAATATCCGTCACAAGAATTTTAGAAGGAGATTCTTCAGTCTCAGCAAATGTTAATTGTCTTGCTTGCGTTACAGTGTTGGTATCTTTATTACCGAATTTAATCGTTGCAGTATTTTTATAGCGATTATTATTTAATTCACGCTCAATCGAAATATCATAGAACAAATTTTCAATCGTATTCGCTGAAGTTTTATGACCGAATGTTAAATTCGTGTGTAAACTACCCAACAAATCTTTATTATACTGACGTTCGAAAGAAATTTTGATGACTTCGATATCATCCAATTCTTTTTGTGATGAACTATCACTCATATCACTAATGATTTTAAATGACACCGCACCACTCACAATATTACCTTTTGTATCATCTGAAGTTACTTGAACACCTTTTTCAACTTTAACTTCAAGACCAAGTTCAATAAAAATAAATTGAATGAGGGATTGAATTTCTTTAAGACCCTTATCAAGATTTTTATCATTTAATTTTTTAGCAGTTTGTTCGCTCAGAGCCACCAGAATACCTGTCTTAATTAAAATCCTAGATAGATCTTGCAAACCGTCAATATCAAGACTTTTAAGATCATAGGATTTACACTCTCCCGAAAAACTGTCGATACTATGATTCCAATTCGATGGACTAGAAACTCTGGAAATTAAATCCATTCTGAATTTGCGAATCGAATCACGAAATCGTTCACGATAGGTTCTCCCCTGTGCATCCTTAGAAGATAATTCTGCAATAATCAGTTCTGCTGCTTTAGCTCTTAATGAATCAATATCCTTCATAAGGTCAGAAGGATTATCAATCAACGATAATAACCCAGCGTTTTCTTCATTATTGCTTTTATTTTCAGAAGCAACTTTACTGGTACTACCAATATTTTTAGGATTTTTTTGTACTTTCACAACAATCTGTGAACATGACACTAAAAAGATCAGCAATAATGTTTGGATCAATCTAAAATTCATAATGCCTCCGCAATAGATATAAAAATCTTGGGCAAAAAAAGCCCTCATTAAAGCAAACGCGATGCCAAACTTTTACCTGATTTTCTTTAGTAATTTTAATTGAGTTGTCTAATTTTTAGACAATGTTTTAAACGATTGTATAAATCAGAAACAGTTACGGACGTGGTTGCTTTTCGACAAAACTTTTCATCTGAGATAGACCTTTTTCAAAATCTTTTCCCACCATATCATCCATATTCATGAAAAAACAAAAAAAGCGTCCGATAAAATTATTTTTCCCAGACATGGTCCAACTAATTGATGTTTTATTGGGCTCTAGTGGAGTTAATAAATATTCAACCATCGCCTGAGAATCAAAAGGGCGAATAAAATGAAGCTATCTCTTTACCATTTCATTGTCTCTACTCTCAACGGTTTTCATTTCCCCCTCACCTACTTCATCATTACCACTCCAATAGTAGGTTGCTCCTACTCCCATCGGTGGCCCGCTTAGCGTTATTTTTGCATTCGGATCAATCTTGGCCCAAGGCGACCACTCATCATTAACTCTCATATCGTTGATCGCAGGAAAAACCGCACTGGCAGGAGCGTCAATAACGATCGAACGTGTTACTTGAAAAGTATCAGGTTGCAAAGCGATATAAATAGAAACCCCCCCCAATAAAACAATCATCGTTAAAAGAATTTTTTTAAGCATAAATGTTTCCCCTCTCACAAAGTGGAGCACAGCGGAATTGAACCGCTGGCCTCTGCAATGCCATTGCAACGCTCTACCAACTGAGCTAGTGCCCCAGCAAAATTAATCATCTAATATAAAACAATAATGGTAATTGAGCCACTCGTCAATCGCGTGGTATAAGAAAATAAGAATGAAAAAAGTCGAAATTTATACTGATGGTGCATGTCTTGGTAATCCTGGTCCTGGTGGGTGGGCTGCTTTATTACGCTATGATAAGCATGAAAAAATTTTACGCGGTGGTGAAAAAAATACAACGAATAATCGTATGGAGCTTATGGCCGTAATTCAAGGTTTGGG
>CAZFSQ010000146.1:0-6099 GCA_964521975.1 uncultured Oligoflexales bacterium
GGAAAGTGAAGCATACTTCACTTTTTTACCAACCGCCCCCGAAAGACGTTCATAAATTTCTAAAATGATTTCTCGAATGTGATGCGTCGCTGGATATTTTAAAATATCATCCCGATAGGAAGTGATCAGTTGTTGTAAAATTTTTGTTGGAGGAATGATATTTTCTTTTCTCGAATAGACGATGGCCTCAGGCATTCCACCAATCAAAAAATATTTTCGCAACCACGTCAAAGTTTTTTGATGAGTATCAAGATTTAGATTAGTTGTTTTTTCAAAATTAAAATTTTCAATACAGTCCACCAAATTTTTTTGTTCATAAAAAGTTAGAAACTCTTTAAATGTCACGGGAGGTAAATAAAGATAATCCACACGACCCACCGGCGTAGAAAATTGTGCGGTATTAATAATAAACTCCAAAACAGAACCAGCAACAATAACTCCGAGAGTGGGTAGTTTTTCATAAAAAAACCTCAACACCTTAAGTGTTTCAGGAATAGCCTGTGTTTCATCTATAAATAAAATTTTTGACGTATGATTTTCATGAAGGTCTTTTCCTGAAATTTGTATGAAGGCATTTAAAATTTCTTGGAGTGTTCCATCACGAATAATAGAACGTAATTTTCCTTTATATTCTTCTAAATTAATTTCAATCAATTCCAAGTTTTTTTCTTTGGCAAAATGACGAACAAGAGTCGATTTTCCCACCTGCCGTGCTCCACGCAAGATGAGCGGTTTTCGATCTTTTTGACCCCACCAAACCCCCAAATAATCTATTTTTTTTCGATAGATATCCATATATATACTATTTTAGTACATTTTTGTTTGAAAACAACCCATTTATCAGACAATTTGGTTTATTTTTAATAAGAATCTATAATCAAAGATTTTTTTATGACGCCTTTTTAACCATATCAGAAAGCCAGAGTTTGATGAGGCTTTGATAGGGGATATCTTTTTCATCCGCAATGATTTTAATTTGATAAAGAACTTGTCTTGGGAGACGGATACTAATGGCTTGAGTTGGTGATGGAAATTCAAAATCTAAATCCAGCGGCTCAAGATTTTTTAATTCACTACTAAAATCATGATGTAGATATTTACTTCGTTCTTTTTGTTCTTTGGTAATTTTTTTCTTCATAAGTTTGTCTTTCTTTTTTACTCGCAGGTCGTACAGAAATTATTCTTACTTTGTTTTTTCTTAGAGTCCAAACAGCAAACAATAATCTAGGTCGATTACTATTTCCTAAAGTAACGAATCTATTCTCTGTCTTTGAATGAAGTGGATCAGCGAAGTCGAGCCTCCTCTTATCTTGGAAAAGACTTTCGGCTTCTAAGCACGAGACTCCATGTTTAGTATAGCTCTTAACATCATTACCATGATCCCATTCAAAAACAACAAGCATCTATTTTAATTGTATATATGTTTCGATACAATATCAATAGGTGCCTTCGTGTAATGCGTCAGTGATTGGTGGTGGAGAACTCCACTGTCATGCCCAATGAGCACCGAAGGTGCGAGTGCCAGGGCATCTTATAAGTAATGAAAAGATCCCCAGGCACTCGCTTCGCTCGTTGGGGATGACAGGTTTCTACCACCAATCACTGACCGGTTACGTCTTCGTCATCTATGATCTCTCGTCAATTTATTCAAAATCTCAAATCCCATACCGATCTTTGCAATAAAAGAAGTTTGATGGGGAATAAAATAATAATTGGGGTGCTGACTCCAAAGTTTTTTTAATTTTTTATCAAGCTTTAAGGCTTCTTGATTACTTTCCTTGCGAGTGGGGTTTCCGCCCTCGATGGACAACCCTCCCTTAGCGGCCGTCTCAAAAAAAAGCACAGCATCATAACGTAAAAGTTCTTGATCAAAGGTTGTGCCAAGAGACTTAAAAAAATCACCATCGCCCTCTGGCCAATAGGCTGCACCATCAATCGTTCCGCGATCGCAAAGTAAAATTCGGTCGCGATAGGTATTAAATTGCGTATCCTCTAAATTTCTTTGTACATAGAAAATGGCTTTCTGTACGGCTCGCTTGGCTTCGATGTCACCGTCTCTCGGAAAACCACCCGAAAATAAAATGGTCGCCGATTCAGGAACGATCACGACTTTTTCACCGATCTCACGTCTATAAAGATCGAGAGCTGTCGTTTTTCCCCCACCAGGACCCCCCGTTAAAACAATGCGGACGCTTTTTTTTTGCAAAATTTCAATAACCTTAAAAAAGATCCCCAGATATTTTGTTGGGGATGACAGAGCATCGCTTCTGTCAATTTAGATAATACTGATCAGCGGAAATAATTTTTTCTTTTTTCACGCCTAATTTTAAAATAGCTTGATCCCAAAGTTCTTGCCAAGGAGTATTAAAAACTAACTCATGATCAAGGGGAGAGGAAAGCCATCCACCGATTCTCATTTCGTCATCCAATTGAAAACTTCCCCAACCGGAATATCCTAAAATAAAACGATAAGGATAAAGAGTTTTACTGGCAGCGGGTTTGTCGATTGTGGATGATAAAATATCTGGATCAATTTTTTTTAATTCTTTGAGAGCGGATTCGGAGGAGGCTAAAAAAGTTTTTTCGGCGATTTTTAAGCTGTTTTGGCATTCGTATTGATGAAGAATAGTTCCCGACTGAGATGCCACAGGGCCTCCCAACCATACAGAAGAGGTTAAGTTTATTTTTTCTTCACCCACTTGAATAAATTGCCCTGCATCTGATCCGATGGGACGATTTAGAATAAAACCCATAGCCCCCTCTTTAGAATGATCCATTACCAAAACCACAGCTTTTTTAAAAAGTGGGTCGTGCATGTCAGGCATAGCAATTAATAAAAAAGGTGAAAAAGGTTTAACATTGTGTTGTGTCATAAATTACTCGCTATATTTTTCGACGTTTTCACCAAGAATGAAATAGGAAGATTTTCCATAAACACTTCCGACATCTTTGACGCTGGCTCGACCTCTTAGCCATACAGGTCCCCACGGAATATCAACTTTTTGTCCTCCCGCCATTCGCACATGAACCATTTGATTAGCTGGAGGTGGCGGAACGTGGATACATGCCTGGGGTGAAGGGACCAGTAAAAACTCAGTCACCTGTCCTACATCATCTTCTAAAGGAACAATATAACCAGCAATTTTAACTCGCTGTCCATCTATTTTTTGAACGTTCTCATTTTTTGCTCCAGTCTCCAAATCCAAACCACGCAAAGTTTTCCAATCTATTTCAAAGATGGGTCCTTGGGAATTGATCATATCCGCTGATTCGTTATTACTCTGTTTGAATAATTGTAAAATTGAGACAATTATAATTGGCAATAAAATTAGGAAGACCATGAAAGGCCATTTTGTTTTACCGAGTTCAGATTTTTTTTTCGTCAATTGCGTATCGTTAGCCCATCTTTAAGAGTTTGGCTATAAGCCCTTAGTGACGGAATCAAACCAGTAAGAGTTCCGAGCACAAAAAAGATTCCCAAATAAAAATACTCCACCTTCGATAAAAAACCAATTTCAATGAAAATTCCAAAATTATTTTCAAGCCAAGGATAAAGTAAAAATAAAAATGAATAGGTTAATATAATTCCTATGACAATTCCCAAAATCGAAAGACATAATGACTCTAAGAGAAACATCATCAAAATATCTTTGGCCTGTGCTCCGACACTTCTAAAAATAGCCATCTCTCGCCGTCTTTCTTGTAGCGTCGCGAAGAGCGACACAAGCATTACCATCATCCCGATTATTACAGCAAAGAAAGATATAAAACGCATCGCATCTTCTGCATAACCAAGCGTGTGCCAAAGATTATTCAACACAACTCCTGGCATGATAGAAATAAGAGGTTCCTGTTCGTAAGTATTAATATCCCGCTGTAATCTAAGCATACCGATGCGAGTTTTTGTGCGGAGAAAAAATGAAGTGATCTGCTGAGGGATAAGAGCATTCCAATCGTGTTGTGTTTTTTTTATTTCTTTTCCCGCGTCGGGTGGAGCACCATCTTGCCAATCAATGTGTAATGCCTCCATAGAAGAAAGATTAATAAAAAGAGAACGATCAAAAGGGGTTTTTGTTTTTTTTAAAATTCCAACAATTTTAAATTTTTTATCGTCATGCTTTATAAAAGATTCTTTCTCGATACCGTGAGCAAGAATAATTTCATCGCCAAGTTGATAATTTAAATCCGTGGCGACTTTATGACCTAAGACCACCTCAAAAGTTTGTGAAAAAAAATCCCCCCCTTGAAGTTCCATTTGTTCTTGACCGCGAAAGTGATAGTGCTCAAAAAAACTTGCCTCAGTGCCGATGACTCGAAATCCTTTATGGCTATCTCCTAATGAAATGGGCACAGCCCATTCAACTTCAGGGTGGGCTTGCCAGGATTCAAAAGTTTTAAATAAGATGTTATTAATGGGGTTACCCATTTGAAAAATAGAATAAAGGAGAAGCTCCATTGGACCAGATCGTGCCCCTACAATGAGATCCGTTTGACTGATCGTTTGTGTGAAAGCATCTTTTGTTCCTTGGCGAGTTTTTTCAATCAGTAAAAATAAAGACACAGACAGTGCGATAGAAAAAATCGTTAGACATGTAGTGAGGCGGCGATTCCAGAGGGATTTTAAATTAATCTTAAGATGCAGTTTCATTTTTAAATTAAGTTGATGTCCTTAAGTGAGATTTTTTTATCAAAATATTCAGTGAGTGCTAAATCATGGCTGACAAATAGTACGGTGGTTTGAGTTCTATTGCATTGATCGAGTAGGAGTTCGATAAATTTCATTCGCATATCAAAATCAAGAGATGAAGTAGGTTCATCTGCGATGAGAATTTCGGGTTGATGGACGAGTGCTCTAGCGGCAGCAACTCGCTGCTGTTGACCGATGCTTAGTTCGTTTGCCGTCTTATGCTGATAATCCATAAGACCAAGGTGTTGCATAATTTCATCCATTCTTTCCTGGATGATTTTTTTAGAGAATGTTTTTTTTTGAAATGCAAATGACAATGCAATGTTTTCCAACACGCTTAGATAGGGAATTAGATTAAAGGACTGAAAAATATAACCAAACTGTTCACCGCGAAATTGGTCTCTCTGACTTGATGTGAAATTAAAAATGTTAGAACTTAAAATTTCTACCCATCCAGTAGAGGGAATGAGAATACCCGTGAGGATTCCAAGTAGAGTAGATTTTCCTGAACCTGAAGGACCATGCAAAAAACAACGCTCACCCCGTTTTAGAAAAAAGTCCGAAATATTTAAAATGGGTTTTGATGTTTTTTCATGGTAGGCAAAGTTTATATTCTTACATTGTATAACAAACTTTTCTTTTTGCGATTCCAAATTGTGTCCTAAAAATTTTTGCGTTAGAATGTTTCGATGTTTCAATCAAAGAATTTATTCTAGCAGGAGGAAAGTAAAATGAAACAACAAGAAGAAGATCCAGATAAAAAGAAATTCTTACGAGATCAAGCGAAATATGTTTGTCGAAAATGTAAGAAGGGGTTTTTTACTAAGACAGAAGTCGTTCAATGCTATGATTCTCACGAAGGCTTTAAAATGGTAAAAGAGTAAGAGGAAAATTATGGGAACTCTATTTCAGGAATTAGAAAATTGGGTTAAAGAAGTTAGTTTATTGACTAAGCCAGAAAAGATTCATTGGTGTGACGGTTCAATAGAGGAGCAAAAGCAACTAACCCTGAGCATGTTAAATAACGGGACATTGATGCGACTTAATCCTGAGAGCCATCCCAACTGCTATTTACATAGATCCCACCCCTCCGATGTGGCAAGAACAGAGCACCTTACCTTTGTTTGCTCTCAGAAAAAAGAGGATGCAGGCCCTAATAATAATTGGATGATACCGGAAGAAGCAAAAAAGAAAATGAATACACTTTTTAGTGGTGCAATGAAGGGGCGTACATTGTACGTGATTCCTTATTGTATGGGACCGTTAGCATCTAATTATTCAAGATGTGGAGTTGAAATTACCGACAGTCCGTATGTTGTTTTAAATATGCGAATTATGGCTCGTATTGGTAAAGAAGCATTTCAAAAAATTGAGCGAGGGAAGAAATATGTCAAAGGGCTGCACTCCTTAGG
>CAZFSQ010000147.1:0-6091 GCA_964521975.1 uncultured Oligoflexales bacterium
GCCTTCTTCTAAGGCTCTTAGCGTATTGACATCCAAATCATTGGTTGGTTCATCGAATAAAATAACATTGGCTCCTTGCTTTAATAACATTGCAAGTTGAACGCGATTACGTTCACCACCTGATAACTGGCTTACTTTTTTCTGTTGATCAACACCCGTGATATTAAAGCTACCTAAATAGGCTCGTGAATTTACATCACGACTTCCAATTTTTACAGTCTCCTGACCATTTGCTACAACATCCCACACGGCTTTATCTTGATCGAGTGCTTCGCGTGACTGTTCCATATAGCCCAGCGTTACTGATTCACCCAAGCGAATTTTTCCTGAGGTTGGTTTTGCTTGACCGATTATTAATTTGAATAAGGAGGTTTTACCAGCACCGTTAGGGCCGATAATTCCAACGATCCCACCTTTAGGTAATTTAAAATTCAAATTTTCAAATAATAATTTATCATCATACGCCATTGTTAAATTTTCAGCTTCAATGACAACATCGCCTAAGCGTGGTCCAGGCGGAATAACAATTTCTAATTCTTGTTCTGCTTTATCATATTCATAATTTGATAATCGCTCGTATGCAGAAATTCTTGCTTTATTTTTTGCCTGCCTTGCACGGGGAGCCATCCTTACCCACTCTAATTCTTTTTGGAGTAACTTACGTCGCTTGCCTTCGGTTTTTTCTTCAGTAGCTAATCTTTTTTCTTTTTGATCGAGCCATGATGAGTAATTTCCCTTCCAAGGAATGCCATGTCCGCGATCCAATTCTAAAATCCAACCAGCGACATTATCTAAAAAATACCGATCATGCGTTACGGCGATCACTGTTCCCTTATATTCATGCAAATATTTTTCGAGCCATGCTACGGATTCTGCATCCAAATGATTCGTCGGCTCATCTAATAAAAGAACATCAGGCTCCTGCATGAGCAAGCGACATAATGCAACACGTCGCCGCTCCCCACCTGATAAATGATCCACTACTTGATCTGATGGGGGACAGCGTAGAGCATCCATTGCAAAATTTAATTTATCATCGAGTGACCAAGCGTTTGCATGATCTAATTTTTCTTGCACTTCTGCTTGGCGGGTTAAAAGACGGTCCATTTCTCCAGGATCAGGATTATCTGAAAATTTAAGATTAATTTCTTCAAATTCTTTCAATAGAGAAACAATCGGAGCGACACCCTCTTCAACAATTTCCTTTACAGTCTTTCCTGGAGTTAAATAAGGTTCCTGTTTTAAATAGCCGATGGAAAAGTCTTTGGATTTATGAATCTCACCAGAGAAGGTAGTGTCCTCCCCGGCCATGATTTTTAAGAGGGTACTTTTTCCTGTGCCGTTTAAACCAAGAACGCCAATTTTAGCACCATAAAAATAGGAAAGATTAATATCTCTAAGAACCTGCTTTGTTCCGTAGGTCTTAGAGACATGAACCATTGAAAAAATTATTTTTTGATCAGACATTAATTAAAACTTAATTCTTTATTGAGCAATATAATTCAAATACTTTTCTACGTTTAACCTATTACCACCAATGGTTTCCAAAGTTTCTCGTCCTGATAGAGAATCAGAAGCTTCGGGTGCTGTCAAGGCTTTGATCATATCTTTATTAGAGACTTTGCCAAAATAGATAGACTGAGCCAAAGCAAATGTTCCTGAAATATGAGCAGCAGCTAAATAAGTTCCAGTTTCTTTACGATACTTATTTGCAGGAACCGTCGTGACTACGCTTACTCCTGGGGCAGATGTTGCAACTGTTTGCATTCCAAAGTTGGCGATAAATGGACGTTGATCGTTAATATCAACCGATGTAACAAAAACTACATTTTCAAATTTTTTGAAAACTTTATAAATCAATTTATTAGGTGTGCCGATATCTTCACCAGTATTACCTGCACTAATAAAAATAGGAATTTGTTTTTCTTGAATGGAGTTCAATACATTTTGTATTCCCTCTTTTTCAAATTCAGCTATCTCGCCACCTTTTGCAACATTTACATTAGCTAAATGCAACACGATCTGATCGACATTCATAGAGAGTGCATATTTTAGTCCCTGAATTAACCAAGGTACTGTGGTCAATCCATTTTCATCAATATAGCGAACAGGAAGAATGCTTACTTTACCTGTGATACCTCGAATACCTTTACCGTTATTGTGTAATGCACCAATAACGCCTGCAATAGCAGTTCCGTGACCTGTTCGATCATAAGGGTATCCGTCTTTACTGACGACATCATAACCGACGATGTCATCTACATAACCGTTCTTATCGTCATCAACAAGATCTGCTGGGGTGGTATCGGAAGGTAAGTTTAATTCCGATTCAACTTTATTAACGTAAATATTACTTCTTAAATCTTCGTGATTATAATCCACACCTGTACTTAATAAGGCAACCACGATTCTTCTTGTTCCAGAAGTTTCACCGCGATCCCAAATTTTAGTCAGACCAATTTTTTCTGCATATACTTGCTCTTTGAATAAAGGATCGGCTGCTCGATCGCCCTCATCGTCACCTGCACCTGAATCATCTGCAATTAATGACGGATCAATGGAAATATCCGCAGGTTCGACTAAATTTTTCCTATTTCCTTTACAACTAAATCCTAAAATTAAAACCAAAATGCTCATTAAAAATATTTTCATTTTATATCTCTCCTTTAAAATTTAAAGCTACACACCATCTTTATCTGCGGGTAAATAAGAAATTTTATCTATGACAATTCCTTCAGAATCAAAGTTTGGAAAGGGAGCTGTTGGCTTGTCATGAATATCGCAATCATATTTTCCGTCATCTCTTCCAAAGCAAAAATAAGATTGCTCAGGCGGAATTTCTGTTGTTGGGTCAGTGACAATTTTTGTACCTAAATATTTTTCAACATTGACGATGGCATTGCTAAACTTAAGATACATAACATCACCGACAACTGATGGTGACCAATAATTTTCGTCAAAAGCAGAAACTTCCATGACCGCAGTTAAATCTTTATCGTAAATCATAGCTCGGTCAAAACCATCGTCCAAAACAGATGATTTAATATGAAAGCGAATTGCTTTTGCACCTGGTTTTGTGATTTTCCAAACATGATTTATTTTTTCAATGGTGTAGCGTGGCGTGGAAATATTCACATCCTCTTCAACCCACTTGTCATGATCTAAATTAATGGTGTTATCAAAAGCTCCCTTAAGAGACTTCCCGATGTTAAGACGTCCGCCCGAAAGAGTTTTACCTGAAATGTGAGAACTCCATTCAGCACTGGCAAGCAATCGTGCTTTTAAAAGAAGTGGATTTTTTCTCAAATCAGGATTAGCTGCCAGCATTAAAGCGGCTGCTCCGGCAACGTGCGGTGTTGCCATAGATGTTCCAGACCATGCTCTGTAGGGATAGCCTTCTTCATTTTCTTGCTTATCCATGGCTACTGGATAGGTACTCAAAATAGCAACTCCAGGAGCAGCAATATCCACCGTGTTTTGACCATAGCAGCTAAACTCAGCTAATTTATCGCGATTATCGGTTGCGGCAACTGCGACAATGCCATCCAAATCATAATTGGATGGATAATGGGGTGACACATCATTATTTGCAGCATCATTTCCTGCGGCGGCAACAAAAATTCCACCGGCATCAATAAATTTTTTAATGGCAGATTTAAATAATTTGGATTCCCCACCGCCACCAAAGCTAGCGTTGATAACATCTGCTTTCATCATCGCAGCATATAACACACCTCGGTAAATATCTGCGAGAGAGCCAGAGCCATTCACATCTAAAATTTTAATTGGCATGAGTCGCACTTTCCAATTGATGCCTACAATGCCGACACCATTATTACCGACAGCACCGATGGTTCCTGATACGTGAGTTCCATGTCCATGATCATCCATTCCATCATTATCGCCTAGCTGATCATAATATTTTTTTTCTCGTCCGTAGCTCACAAAGTCCCATCCACGAATATCATCCACAAAACCATTACCATCCTCATCCACTCCAGGTATGCCATGCAATTCTTTTTCATTCACAAAAATATTTTTTTGCAAATCAGGATGCGTGTAATCAATTCCGGTATCTACAACAGCAACAACAATTTCTTTAGAACCTGTTGAAATTTCCCATGCGTTGAGTGCCTCGATATCAGCACCCTCAATTCCAGAAACTCCCGATGGAGCGTCTTGACCATAATTTTTCAACCCCCAAAGTTTAAACCACTCAGGATCACGAGGTATGGGAACTTCATTTAACGTAAAAATTAAATTAGGCTCGATGGATTGAATTCCACTGTTCTTTTGTAATACGGTCATTCCGTCGATCTTTTCACTTTTTTGCTTGGCTAAGTAAACACCACTTTCCTGATCGACAGTCTCAAATGAAAATTCATTTTTCAAATCTTCTAAAACTTTTAGATCAGAAATCTCAATCAAAAACTCTCCTGGTCTTGCAGGAGGAATGTCAGAAATAATTTTTTCTTCTTTACGCTCATTTTTAGCATTCGTTTTAAAACAACCGACTAAACTAATGATGGCGACACTTAATATTATTTTTTTATTTATCATTTTGTTTTTCCTCACCCTTACTCTTTAATAAAATTATCTAAAGCGTTTTGTGCCCATAGCAAAAAAGCTGCTTTAATTTTGTGCTCATTAATATTTTTTTCGACAAGACCTTTATCAACCAATTGAGCTAGAAACGGTTGATAGTTTCTTGATGCGATATTGAGTTGTGTGGAAATTTGTGTGCGTTTAACAGGCATTCCATTTTCCATCGCTTGAGTTGAAGTAACGCGAATCATCATATTCCCACTTTGTTTTAATTCTTTTGTCTTAATGGAATTAATATCCGTAAAACCCTCATATACATGTATGGGTCCAGTGATATTAAATTCTAAGCTCGGAAAACACATGGCCGATTTACATTCTATTTCTGTGACTTGAATTTTCATGACTCCTTGTGAAAACACTTGAGGGTAATGTGTTTCAAACAAAAAAGACCACGTTGCTTTTTTAGTATCTGACATTCCAGGAATTGAAGTTTGTAAAACTAAATTTTTATGGGAAAGCATATCAATGGTCTTGATGAAGGGAAGTGAATCAAAAAAAGTAAAACCCTTTTCCATGAACAATGATTTAACATGTTCATAAGTGGCATCCGTAACGATATCCACCGTAGCTTGATCGTTCGTTAAGATGGGTCGTTTAGAAAATACCTTGGCTTGTAATTCAGTAACGCCTAAATTACAAAGCAAAAGCATGACCGAAATAAATAAACTCAATTTTTTCATTTTCACTTTTTCCTCCTTAGAAATTTTTTATAATTGAAAGAAGATTCTTAAAAAGGCTATCATTGGAATTATCTTATGGTCAAACGAATCTTTTTATACCTTGTGACAATCGGTTGCGTTTATTGCACCAGCCGTTTTGCATTTGCAGATAGCTCTACGGGTTTACCAATTGCAGATGATAAACTATCACACGTTTGTGTCTCGGCAACGGGTGTGGCTACGCTTGAAACCGTATGGAAGACTTTTGATGAAGAACATCGTGTCAATTGGATGAATCGAGGGATCTCATCATCTGCAATTCTTGGTTTTGGTATTTATAAAGAAATGATGGACATGAAACGTAAAAAACAAAACTTTGATTGGGAAGATTTATCGGCAGATGTTTTAGGAATTGTCACGGGTAATTTAATTCATTGGGAGTTTTAAGCGTAGCGTTTGTCTTTGACTTTAGTTGCCATATCTTTATCAAAGGGTAAATTTTTTTGTTCCATTTCTCGTACCAACCGAATGAAACTATCATAGGCTTTGACAAAAGTTGGTGTTCTCAAATAACATTCCGATAAAATTTTAAATGCAATATCATAATCCCCCATTTTTTTGAACGCGAGAGCGAGATTATATTGCAAAAGATATAATTTATTTTGTCCCTTTTTCGATAATATTCGCATGGCGGATTCATAAGTTTTAATTCCGCTATCGACTTGTCCTTTACTTACAAGTCCAATAGCAACATTATTAAAAAATCTTCCGAGTTCTTGAGCGTTTTCTTTTTGAGAGAACGAGGCTTCGGCAGCTCCGTATTTTCC
>CAZFSQ010000148.1:0-6058 GCA_964521975.1 uncultured Oligoflexales bacterium
TAAATGATCTTCTAAACTTTTCCCAGCTGGATTTAATAGATCTTTAAATTCAATAGCAAAGTCGGAATGGGGTATTTGAATGTTTTGTAAGACTTTTAATTGCAATACTTCAATCGTAAAGCTTTCGCTATTTAATTGAGATAGTTCTTCTTTAAATCTATTCTCAATAACTTCTTCATCAAGATAACCCA
This sequence comes from uncultured Oligoflexales bacterium, assembly GCA_964521975.1. Taxonomy (GTDB): domain Bacteria; phylum Bdellovibrionota_B; class Oligoflexia; order Oligoflexales; family CAZFSQ01; genus CAZFSQ01. The sequence goes on from CAZFSQ010000148.1 coordinate 192, forward strand.
ATTCAAATTGGACAAAAACTTTGAGTGCCCCTTGCAATTCAAATTCTTGTGGAGAAATTTCTTCCGCTAAATTTTTTTTTAATTTTTCTCGTTCAAGGACTAACCCCTTTTGACTATTTTCAAAACCACCTAAGTCTATTTTATTAAATTCCTGACAATGGGGTTCATAGCCTTGACAATCCATCAGATCACCCAAATAAACTCGATCCCTCGAAATTTTAACGCGATCTTTTAATTGAAAAATAAGTTTGGGTTTTACTTGCGGAGCAATAGAAATTTCATTCTCTGAAAAGGGAGTGGAAATTTCATTGCAAAAAAAATAACCGGAGGGAAACATGATCCCTCCAGTTATCATTATTAAATTCTGAATCGTGCGTTTAATCATTTGTCCTATCTTATGTTATTGGTACTCTGAAGCATCTGGTCACCTGTTTGAATCACTTTGGAATTAATTTCATAAGCTCTTTGCCCTGCAATCATATTCACCATCTCTTCAACAATATTAACGTTCGAGGTTTCTAATTGCCTTTGAGCTATGCGACCCATTCCGTTTTGATTAGGAGAACCCGTCACAGGCTCACCACTCGCTCTGGAGGGACCATAAAGGTTACGACCAAAGGCCGCCAGACCACTTGGGTTAATAAAATTGGCAATCTGTACTTGACCTAACTCTTGCGTTTCACCATCTATTTTCACCGTCACCACTCCATCTAAACCCACATGAAAATCGAGAGCATTCGGCGGGACAATGATTTCAGGAACGAGCGGAAAACCATCATGTGTGACCAATCTTCCACCGTTGTCTTTCCTAAAAGATCCGTCACGAGTATAAGCCATCGTTCCATCATCTTTTTGGATGCGAAAAAAACCATCCCCTTCAATCATTAAATCAAAATCGTGACCCGTAATTCGGATACCGCCCTCGGTAAACATTTTATCCACTGAAGCAAGTTTTGATCCCGAACCAATCTGAATTCCACTTGGAACCACTGTGCCCGTCGTCGCACTCTGACCTGGAGCACGTAAAGTTTGATATAAAAGATCATGAAAGGTTGCTCGCGATTGCTTGAACGCTGTTGTGTTGACGTTGGCAAGGTTGTTAGCGATGGTGTCGATATTAAATTGCTGTGACTCCATCCCCGTCGCTGCTGTTAGTAATGATCGCATCATACTTTGTTCTCCTTTTTCAAAAAATTCCTAAGCCCTAACATCTCCCAATTGATTGGAAGAACGTTCCATCATCTGATCATAATTTGAAATAGCTTTTTGATATGCTTCATAAGAACGATGAGCAATGATCATCGCCGTGATATTTTTAATCGCATTAACATTAGAACCCTCCAGAAATCCTTGTCGCACATTAGGATTTTTAATCAATGTCTTTTCTTCAGGCACACCGCCATAAAAATAGTAATTGCTCCCTGTTCTTTCTAATGCAGAGGTGTCTTGAAAATTTTGAATGAGAAGACGATCTTTAAATTGCCCGTCTTGATAAATTTCTCCAAGGTGATTAATTTCAAATGCACCACCACGCAATACAATCGTTCCTTTTTCTCCGAGCAAAGGATGACCCGACTGTGTCATCAAAATTCCTTCGGGAGATAATTTGAACTCACCATTGCGAGAAAATCTTTCACCTTCTTCCGTCTGAACTGTAAAATACCCATCCCCATCCAACATGACATTCAGTGGATTTTTGGTTTCCATGGCTGGTCCTTGGTTGAGATCGCGATGAATTCCAGCCACACCTACATACGCAATGTCATTGCCATGAAACGGCATCATATCTTCCATATTTTGTTTATAATTTGCTGGTGGCAAAGGGTCTTTATAATTCTTAAAAGGTTCTGGTTCTAATAATTTGAATGTAACGTTATCTCCTTTGAAACCTGCCGTATTTACATTCGCCAAATTATTGGCGAGAATTTCAAGCACCCGCTCTTGTGCGAGTCCTCCTGATAAGGGTGTATAAATTCCTTTGACCATCGAGTTTTCCTCTTTTCAAGTTTTCAAGAATTATACATTGCAAGATAGAGGCCAATTTGTTTTCAATTATTTTTTCTATTTAATATATTATGATTTTTTTTATTTTTTCAAAACCAACCAACACAATTTTTCATTCTATTTATTTTTTCCTAGGATAATCATTCCTAATGAAATGAAAAAGTTTTGGCGAATCGGCGTCAATCATTTGACTAAGTCAAATAAATCTTCGACTCGACAAACAAGCGGAATAATTCTTTGTCGCATTTTCCACCTTTAACTTCGAGGTGAATAATATCCATCGCGGTTTGTGGAGGGACCGCTTTTTTATACGGCCGATCGGAAGCCGTAAGTGCATCAAAAATGTCGGCAATCGTCATCATGCGTGATTGAATGGGAATTTCTCCTCCGGCACACGATGTTGGGTAGCCAGAACCATCTAATTTCTCATGGTGCTTCGCTGCAATTTGTGGAACATTCGCAAGGTTTTTCCCCCAAGGGATTTGCCGTAAAAAATCATAGGTGTGATTGACATGATTTTGAATTTCGGAAAATTCTTTGGGCGTCAAAGAGCCGCGTGAAACCGAGAGAGCTTCCAGTTCATTACGTAAAAGATATGTTCTTTTGCGTCCGCGTGTATCCATGAATTGAAAATTAGCAATGTCTTTTAATTTTTCAAAACCACCTTGTTCTAAAATAGTGGGTTCATTCACCTTGAGAATAAAATGCTGCACTTCTTCCAACTCAATTAATTTTTTATCTCGCTCATTTCTAAAATAATCAACCCCAATACCAGGTGGAAATGCTCCAGGATTGTGAGAATACGACTGACATTTTGATAAATATTCGACTTCAATTAGGGAACGAATATGTTCAAAACGTTCTTCAATAAGTAAAAATTCCCAATCATATAACTTTTTAGATTTGACTAAAACATGTTCTCTCACACCCAGTTTTCCAAAATCGTGTAGCAGAGAAGCATATTCAATTTCTTTTATTTGATCTTTGGTAAATCGAACATGGGCGTAAGGCCCATCATCTACACGATCAACAATTTTTGCAATTTCGAGAGTCAACTTAGCAACACGATGCGAGTGACCACTGGTGGTCGGATCTCGTTGCTCAATCGCTTTGACAGAAGCTTGTACAAAACTTTCAAAGAGATTTTGAATACTCGCCGTCAAAAGAGCATTTTCAAGAGCGATCCCAGCTTGCTGAGCGACAATTTCAACAATTTCTAAATCACGGATATCAAAAGGAACCACTTGATTTTCAAAGAAAGATTTTATGTCTATTGATTGGGTGAGATTTTTTTTGCGATTAATAAGCTGAATCACACCGATAACTTGATGGCTAATATCATAAATTGGGAGCGTACACATCGAATGACATTCATAACCTGTTTTTTTATCCCACTCTCTCGCATGAACAACACCATAGGGATTTTTTTTCGGATCATCACTTAATTTATAAAGATCAGGAATATTAATCGTAATCCCATGTAAAACAGATTTACCAACAATGGAACTTTCACTCACAGGCAAACTAAATTCAGAGAGATTCTGCATCACAGAATCATTTTGTGTAAATTTAAAATGAATTTTTCCTTCCTTAATTTTTCCACTCGGAGGAGTTTCCACGGTATAAATTGTTCCTGCATCGGCTCCAGTCACCTGACGAGCTTTGCTCAAAATGAGCGATAAAAGTTTGGGGACATCACGAATACCATTTAATTCACGAGAGATAGATAAAATAACTTTGACATGCTCAGTATCATCTAACACAGCCTGTTTTTCTTGAGCTGATTGATGAAGTCGCATTTGAAATCGGTGGAAATTTTGTAAACTCATATGAAAATGTTCTGAGGTAATAGGAAAATGAAGCAACTGAATTTCTGGTTTTTTTAAATGCTCAGGCAAACTTTGAAACTCATGATCTTTGCCTAAAAGAACGAGCATAAAGTTTTCTTCATCCAGTGAATTTAAAAATGGTTCCACTCGCTCCTGATCAAGCCAAAGGGATTCCGATAAAAATATTTTGGTCAAACCCTCATGACTAGCACTCAGAATGGAAGAATCAGGAGAGTCCAAATTCCAGCTTTGATAACGTGGATCATTCTCTAAAAAAAATTGCAGATCATGCAAATTTTCAATGGAGTTTTTGGGCGAAGGATTAAGATTTTTCGCAATATTTTTTTTAGGCATAATTAATAGTTATTTTACGCTAGTTTTTTTAGAATATCTAATTGTCGAAATTTGTAGTTTTGATTAAAGTACCTACTTATCTTTTTGAAATTGAAGAATTATGGTTATGAAATATTTTATTCCATCCAAAGTCATGCTCTTGGGAGAGTATGTGGCTCTAACGCACGGTCAAGCCATCATGCTACCGCTCCCTTTTTTTTTTGAATTTAGTTTTGAAAAAAATAAAAGAAAAAAAAAAGAAGACTTTATTTTTCATCGAGATTCACCTGCTGGAAAACTTTTTTCAGAAATAAAATTTAAAAACAATTTTGAATTTAATTGGGTGGACCCATTCAAAGAATGTGGCGGCTTTGGCGGGTCTACCGCAGAATTTTTAGCAGTTTATAAATCTTTTGAACTCCTAAAAAATAAAAAATCAAGCGACCCGTTTCCTATTAATAAAAAATATCAGAAATATTTTTCACATTTGAACTGTCCGCCTAGTGGCATGGATTTACTGTGTCAAAGATCTGGAGTATTTGGCTTATATAATTCTCAAACAAAAAAAATTTTCCCTTGTCATGAAAATATTCTTTCACGTGTTTTAATTTTTAGTGCAACCCATCAAAAAAATAGAAAAACGCAAACACATCAGCATTTAGAAAAGTTGAAGACTAAAAATGTTTTACTTAAAATATCTCGAAAACTTTTTCCATTTATAAGAAGGGCCTATCAAGCAATTCAAAAAAATGATGGGGAAAGTTTGGGGCAAATTTTTTACCAGTATAGCAACATTTTAAATCAAGCAGGACTTGAGCATGAAAAAACTTTTTTTGAGAGGGAAAAGCTTTCGCAAATAAGTGGCGTATTTGGTATAAAAGGCTTTGGAGCTAACTTATCGGATGGTCTGGTTTTATTAACAAGTAAAAATATTCAAAAAAAAGAATTAATGAAAATAAAGAAAACAGCGAATAACTTAGACTTGAAAATGGTTTTTGATGGAAATAAAAAATAAAATCATAGTGATCACCCTCGGTGAACCGCACAGCATCAATCTGGAAATCTTAGAAAAAGCTTTTTTAAAATTACGAGAAGAAAAATTATTACAAGATCGTTCTTTTTTATTGATTGGCAGTAAAAGAGATTGGCAAAAACATGACGTAAAAATTCCAGTAACTCAATTCGTAAGTGAATTGATCTTACCCAATCCAAATGAACTTATTTTTTGGAATATTAATGCTGAAAATTCTTTTCTTCCTCTTAAAAAAACAAAAGAATTGATTGAACGATATGGAAATATTTTTTCTTTTTGTACCCTTCCCATCAATAAAAATAAGGTGAGCCAAGTTTCTCCTGGATTTAAAGGTCAGACAGAATTTTTTGAAGAAATTTTTAAGCAAAAAGCGATCATGATAATGGATGGGGCCAAGTTAAAAGTTGGTTTAGTTACAAATCACGAAGCCATTAAAAATGTTTCATCTTTGATTACAGACGAAATAGTAACGCAAAAATTAAATTTATTTATTTCTTATTTGAAGGATTATATTAAAATTTCTCATCCAAAAATTGCTGTTTTAGGTCTTAACCCTCATGCAGGTGATGGGGGATTATTTGGGGATGAAGAAAAAACAGTGATTGAGAAGGTGGTAAAAAAAATTTCAACATCGAGCGCAGAAATTTTTGGACCCCTCTCAAGCGACA
>CAZFSQ010000149.1:0-6041 GCA_964521975.1 uncultured Oligoflexales bacterium
CATCGGGCCAATCGTCAGGTTTTCTCAAGAAAAAAACCACATTTGGCTGACACCGAGTATTCTTAAATTTTTTATATGCATCAACCGCGTCATCCCCAATGAGCACCGAAGGTGCGAATAGGCTCCGCGAGCTGGCGAGTGGAGGGGATCTTTTTTAAAGCAACAAGTGGCATGAGTAATTTTAAGACTCATGTTTGTGATTCTTTCACAAAAAAATTTAAAGATGCCCAGGCACTTGCATCTTCGATGCTCGTTGGGCATGACAGATAGATTATACTTTCAATTGCTCTATAATCTTTGTTGATGACAACCCATCCACAAAAGGAATTGTTGCGATTTGTCCGCCGTATGATTCTACAAATGAGCTGCCTACAATTTTATTTTTTTCCCAATCAGCCCCTTTGACAAGAACGTTTGGTTCAAGGGATTGAATTAATGCAAGTGGGGTTTCTTCTTCAAACGAAACAACATAATCCACACACTGTAATCCAGCCAGAACTCCCATTCGATTTTTGAGAGTATTAACAGGACGCGATGGGCCTTTGATTTTTTTAATCGAAGCATCACTATTGATGCCTACAATTAAAATATTACCGAGAGATTTTGCTTTTTCTAAATAATTCACATGACCAAAATGGAGAACATCAAAACAACCATTCGTAAAAACAATTTTTTTCTTACGTCCGAAATGTTTACCAATAATGGCTTGCAACTGTTCCACACTTGTAATTTTGTAACTTGAATTCTGTAAAATAGTGAAATCTGTTTTTTCTGAAAGATGGTGCTTTTGAATTTCCTCTTCTAACTCAGTTCTTGTGATGGGTTGCGTGCCCCATTTTTCCACAACTTTTCCTGCGGCAATATTCGAGAGAGTCATCGCCTCAAAAAAAGGCGTCTGTGTTGCAAAACATAAAGCCATCACAGCGGCAACAGTGTCCCCCGCACCCGACACATCATAAACTTCGCGAGCTACCGCAGGAATGAAGAATGTCGGCCCCGGATAGTCTCCGTGTAATTCCGATGACAAGCCAATCATACCTTGCGAGCCAAGCGTAATTAAAATATTTTCAAATTGAAATTTTTTCTGCATCGCTAAAATAATTTCTTCGGGTGTGGTTGCATCTTCATTTGTTAAACCAAGCGATTCCAATGCTTCCTTGCGATTAGGGGTGATCAATGTACAACCGCGATATTTTTCATAGTTAAAACCTTTGGGATCTACAATCGAAGGAACTTTTTTTTGCTGAGCAACTTGAATTAACGCTCGCACAAAATCATCTTCCATCGTTCCTTTGCCATAATCACTGATGAGCAATACATCAAAATTAGTCTCTTTAAGATTTTGAATAATCTTATCTTGGATGGTTTGTGTAATAGGAGAAACTTTTTCCCAATCAATACGAATCAACTGATGATGATTCGCCGTCACTCTTGTTTTGCGAATCGTCGGACGGTCTTTTGATTCAACAATATAATCCGTCGGAATCGAAATTTTTTGTAATTCTTTTTTTAATGTCTTCTGTGTATCGTCTTTACCCCAAACGCTGAATAAAAGAACCTCTGCTTCACATAATTTAATATTAGCAGCAACATTGGCAGCTCCTCCGAGGGCATAAGAATTTTTTTGCACCACATGAATGGGAACGGGGGCTTCAGGAGATATTCGCTGCACCGACCCTTCGAGATACTCATCAAGAATAATATCTCCGACAACAGCGACGGTACATTTTTTATTGATCCAAGGTAATGAACTAATCATCGTATGAATACATTCAATATAAAATTAAAAAGCAGCTTTTTTAATTTTTAAATCACCGCTGCCCGTTTGAACTGCAATGGTAAATTTTGCATCCGGTGAATCAGGTAAATCGCGATTTAAATTCCCTGAACCCGATTCAAAAGAAGTTTTAAACTTGCTGGTTTTAGGCAACTCAACCGTTGTGTCACCACTACCCGTTTCTAAATCAAGGGAACCTTTTTCGGGGACCGAAGCAAATGAAACTGAAATATCACCACTACCCGTATCCAAATTAGCCTCAGAGGATAACCCTGATACCTGAATGTCCCCACTTCCCGAAGAACCAAAAAGTTGCGAGGGGGTATTCTCCAATTGCACATCGCCACTGCCAACATCAAATTCTATTTTACCTGTAATGTTTTTAACCTGAATATCACTCGATCCAGAATCAATCTCAATATCAGTTTCAGGCAAGGCCGATACAAGAAAATCAATTTTGCAGTGTGTACCAAATGATAAAGCTGACTTAACAACTCTAACAGCTAGCGTGGTTTCTTTTTGTTGAATATCGAGTTTGCACTTCTCTGTGAAATCAATTTTTTTATACTCAACGGATGTTTTTTCAGCATTGGTCACACCTTGCACTAAAATATTTCCTGAAAAATTATCAATTTTGATGAGTTTAATTTCTTTAGCACTAAATTGCTGCTTGTTAGATTCGGCCAATAGAAAATTGAAACTAAAAATTAGTGAGCTGATAAGAAATTTTTTCATAACGAATTCTCCTTAAAAAATTGCAGATTTGTTTATTCTAGCTAATCTTAGGAAGTCAGTCCTTAAAAAAATAGAAGAAAAACAAATTTTAAGTTTTAATTAATTTATTAAAAAAACATCTTTATTTCTTCATTTTATACCGATCTCTACCTTTCGCGTTTCACGATAAAATTAAATTTTTCTCTAAAGATTCCGAATGATGTCATGAAGGAGAAACTTTGAGTTCTATGCGAATGATCTTTCCCATACTTTTATGGTTGATGCTCTCATGCGGTCAACCTGGGGATTCAAAATCAAAAGGTGATTTTGTGGGTACAGATATTCGCGGAACCATCACAACGCAATTTGGTGGACAAACCGAAATGGCGGGTTGGGTTCTTGCTCTCCTCGAAAAACCCACGGGAATAAGTCGTGTCGCTGAAGCAGATAACGGAGGTATCTATAAATTCCGTCAGGTGGATACATCCAAAACGCAAACCATGGTTCTTCTCACACCCGATTATGTAACTTCAGCCATGATGTCGGCCCCTGGACCCGTTGATAAAACTATTCGCCAATATTTCAATATCAAAGGAACATCTTTCCCTCGTCTCATCAATCGCGGAACCATTTTTTCATTCTCTGAAGAAAAAAATATCAAATTCATTAACGATCGTGCGGATGATTCTAATGCAGATACCATTCCTGACGGTATGGATGCATTATCTCTAGCTGATAATAATAGTTCTAACGTGGATACAGACCTTGATGGAACAGTAAATCGTTATGATCCAGACATTGATAATGATGGAGTCCCTAATTGGTTTGACCCCGATGATGATAAAGATTCCATCTTAGATGCTTTTGACTTTGAATCAAACGGTGATCTCATCAATGACAGTGTTCAAACTGTAGGAGATTTGTTTTTTGATAAAGGTTTTGAATTTATTGTCGCTCAGATTGAAATATCTCCAGAGGATGCCGACACCAATAAAAACACGATGACCTTTACAGCTAAAGTTCGTGATGATGCCGCCCCATTATCGGTACAAATTCGCGGCCCAGGAGCCTTGCTCAATGATGCGAATATTGAATTAGAAGGTGATGATGGAGTCATTACTCCTTATGCATGGGATCGTCGCTTGCTTGATGATGGTCTTAGCGAAGATTCAGCGGAGGGGGATCGCCTATTTGCTCGAAAAATCACTCTCGCCGATGGAAAAAAACCATCCGGTCATCAAACCTTTTTCTTTCAACTTGCTTACGGTAACACGAAAGACCCCTATTTTATCGAATATCCTTTTGTTTTCCCCGATATTGATTTGGAAGATATCACCGCATCGTATGAAAAAAATACTCGCACCGTACAATTAACGGGTGAACCTTTTGGAGATATCGAAGATTTTGTATGGTCGGTTAATTTATATAACAGTAGCGATGTCAAAGTATGGACTTCCGTGGCAATCACAGGAACAACAAAATTCTTCCAAATCCCTGAAAATGTTTTTCAATCAGGGGAAACTTATAAAGTATCCGTCACCGCCCAATCCCTCGACAGAGTCCCTGGATATGCCACCTTTATTGTCCACAGTTTGAAAACTGCAATTGAATAAAATAAACAAAGTGACTATCCCAAAAAGTTATTATATAACCTTCCGCCTATGGCACTATCTCGCAGAGAAATTATTCAATTTGGACTCAAAGGGATTTTATTATCTCAATCACCCAACTTATTTTCTTTAGATGATGATTTTTTTGACTGTATTATTCTAGGAGCTGGCATTTCAGGGCTAACCGCAGCCCAATATCTCAAACGATATGCTTATCCTCGACCTTTAAAAATTTTAGTTTTAGAAGGCAACTCACGAATCGGTGGTCGTATTGAAACGATTCAGGCAAGTAATGGATTTCCCATTGAACTCGGAGCGGAATTTATTCATCGAGCACCAGGAACTGTCCACCTTTGGCATGATGTACAACAGTTTCAACTTAAAACAGCCACACTCCCCAAAATGCAACAGTCTTACATTTTTCATCCTGAACTCACGGGCCCATCTAAACCGATGATGGCCGCCATGCAATGGGATCTAATTGAGCCAGCCCTCATGTATCATAAAATTAATTCATATCGCGGTCGTGATATGCGTGCTTGTGAATGGGCTGCTAAGAATCATTCTAATTTAATTAAAGATATTTTTAATTTAATTCCACTTCAGCAACCAGCTCAATTGGGTGAAGATTTTTTAACTATGGCCTTAACAGGACATATGCCTGGATCAAAATATGATTTAAGTGTTTTAGGTTTTCAAGCTGATCATATTAGCGAACAGCTCAAAGAAAAAAATGAGTATAAAATCATCCATGGCTATCAAACTCTTATTGATAAAATGGCTCGCGGTCTTCATGTAAAAACAAATCACAGCGTAGAAAAAATTTCTTATCGACCGGAGGGTGTCGAAATTTTTTGTCAAAATGGAAAAACTTTTCGTGCTAGAACCACCCTTGTTACGTTCTCCGTCGGGATGCTAAAGAGCAACCTCGTTCAATTTGATCCTATTCTTCCAGAGGAAAAATTGCTTGCTTTGGATCATTTGCAAGCAGGGTATCATTCAAAATATATTTTAGAATTTGATCAACCATTTTGGAGTAAAAACTTATTTATGGCCCATCACCCTTGGCGTAAAAGAGCCGCCGGGATGACATATTTTAATTTATCGTATGGTCAGCCCCACGCACCCTTTGCACTAACAGCTCTCACCATGGGTGATGATGCGAAGAAACTTGATCGACTTTCAGATGAAGAATTGGTGAAGAGGATAACCTATGACTTAGATCAAATGTTTCCTCAAGCAGCCCCAACTTTGAATCGAGTGAGAATGAACTCCCTAGGAAAACTGTCTCTCTTACGCAAACAATGGAAAGATGATCCATTTGCTCTTGGTGGAAATTCTTATATCGCTTATCAGCCACGTTCCCCTATTTCAGTTCATCAGGTGAGAAATACCCTTGCAAAAACAGATGCGAAGACTCCCAACCTTTTTTGGGCGGGAGAAGCCTGTGCTCTCGATACACAACCAGCAAGTGTTCATGGTGCTCATGCAAGTGCTATTCAGGCAGCCTATAAAGTTTTTCAGAAGTTGCGATGAATTTACCCCTTCTTTAGATCTTCTATAAAATACCAACTCAAACCAAGCCCCACAAAACTTCCATTCACATTTTGATTATTAAAATATTTTCCTAAAAGAAAAGAAATTTCATTACTCCTAAACGCCCAACCCTCACTCAAACGAAAACGATAAGAAGAATATATGGCATCGCTACCATATATTTTAATTTTAGTTGGTTCAGCTCGTGGCGTTTCTTGCTCATTATAATAGCGATACCCCAACATAAGAATATGCTGCGTTAAAATTTTCTGATGCCATTCTCCATAAATTGAATGAGCTGAAATTGAACCGTAATCTGTTGTTGTACTGAGTTGTCTTTCATTATCGAATAGTGATAATCCAGAATGAACGGCTCCGTTTAGGGGCAATATAAATTGTTTTCC
>CAZFSQ010000150.1:0-6027 GCA_964521975.1 uncultured Oligoflexales bacterium
ATGCCCATTCGATTCGCCCGTTTGTTCCTTCGCTGCACTCCGAAAAATTTCCTGATTTAATATTAGGCACGAGACAAGGAACATCTTGTCATTCAATTCTTGAGCAAACAGCCATTAAAAATTTTTCCTTACAAAACCAATTTTCATTGAGCCTTAATCAGCCTTTTCAAGGTGGAAATCTTACGCAATTCTTTGGTAATCCCGACCGAGGGGCCCATGCATTGCAACTCGAAATGAATCAAGAAATTTATCTTGATATGAAAACAAAAAAATTGGATCTTAAAAAGACAATTCATATCAAACCTCTTCTTAAAAAATTGTTTAAAAATCTTTTGGATATTGTGAGTGTGCTTGGATGAAAAAAATTACTTATAAAAAAGTTTGGCTCGATAAAAAGTGGCAAGATAACGTTTGTTTTGAAGTGGATGATCATTTTATTATTCAGAAAATTACAAAAAATTATACTGAAAAAGATCCCCAGGCAGACGCTTCGCGTCTTGGGGATGACAGCGTACTCATCCCTGGATTTTCCAATGCCCATTCGCATTCGTTTCAGTATGCAATGGTGGGACTGACAGAAAAAATTGACCCCTCACGACCCATGGATGATTTTTGGAGTTGGCGAACGGAAATGTATCAACTCGCTCAAACAATTAATCCAAGTATGCTTTACTCTATTACTAAAAATTTATATCGAGCATTAAAGAAAAATGGATTTGTTCATGTCCATGAGTTTCATTACCTTCATCATCAATCTGATGGGACACCTTATCACAATCCACTTGAAATGTGTTGGCCTATCATCGAAGCGGCACAAGAGGTTGACATCCAATTAACTCTCATCCCTGTATTTTACGAACGCAGTAATTTCGATGGTTCCGTCAATCCGTTACAAAAAAGATTTTACTTCTCTTCTTTAGATCCATATTTAAAATTAGTTTCAGAATTAATTACCCAATCGAAATCCTACTCTCATCTCAAAATTGGCTACGGTGTGCATTCTTTACGTGCAGCTCGTCCTGAGATGGTCAAAGAAATTTTTTCTCAAGCAGGAAAAAATTATGAATGCCATATGCATATCGCAGAGCAAACAAAAGAAGTGGACGACTCTATCAATTTTCTAAAAAAACGACCTGTCGAATGGTTTTTAGACAATGTTAATTATAATGATAAAACCTATTTGATTCACGCAACGCATATGAATACGGATGAGATAAAGCATCTTGCTCAATCTCCTATTAAAGTTGTTCTTTGTCCTTCGACAGAGGGAAATTTAGGTGATGGCATTTTTCCTCTCGTCAATTTTTGGCAAACAGGCGGAAAATTTTTAATTGGAACTGATTCCCATGTGGGGATCAACCCTTGGGAAGAACTGCGTTGGCTTGATTACACCCAACGCATGATTCATCGTCGTAGAAATATTTTTTATCGAGAAGAAATGACACAAATAACAAACACAGCAGAAATTCTACTGAATCATATTTGGGAACAGTCCCAAACAGAATTTTCTGTGGGAAGAAAATTAGATGGAATTATTCTTAGTGATGTCAAAGATGAAGAAAATGTATTTTCAAAATTGATTTATGGGTTGTGTTAATTTGTAATCAAAACGCTGCTCTCAACGTCACTGTCCGATTAAATACGGGGCGTTCTTTCGTCGAATCATAATCGACCACAAAATAACCGATTCTCTCAAACTGATAGCGTGTTTCTTTTGGAGCTAACGCTAATCCAGATTCAATACGGGCCGTGGTTATGGTGAGTAATGATTTAGGATTTAAAAAAGTTTTAAATTCTTTATCTTCGTATGCAAATGGATCAGATTCTGTAAATAAACGATCGTACAAATTAACTTCTGCTGGAATGCTATCAGACAAAGACAACCAATGAATAATCCCTTTCACTTTTCTGCCTTCAGGATCTTTACCTAAAGTATTTGGATCGTAAGAGCATCGTAATTCGATGATTTTTCCTGATGCATCCTTAATCACTTTTTCACATTTGATGATATAGCCATAACGCAATCGCACTTCATTACCAGGACTCAAACGAAAAAATTTCTTGGGCGGATTTTCCATAAAATCTTCTTGTTCAATAATTATATCACGAGAAAATTTCAGCAGGCGGTGTCCTAATTCTGGCTTTTGCGGATGATTAGGAACTTTAATATCTTCTGATTTTCCCTCTGGATAATTTTCAATCACAATTTTTAAGGGATCAAGCACCGCAAAGGCACGCAATGCATTTTGATTTAAATCATCACGCACACAATCTTCAAGAATCGTCATATCAATGATCGTTTCTTTTTTACTCACTCCAATGATTTCACAAAAATTGCGAAGCGACTGAGGGCTATACCCACGCCGACGAATCCCTTGAATCGTTGGCAGTCGTGGATCGTCCCAACCCGAAACTAATTTCTCATCCACCATTTGCTTAATATATCTCTTACTCATGACTGTATAATTTAAATTGAGTCGTGAAAATTCAATTTGAAGAGGTCGATGTTTAAATTCTAAAACTTCTAAAAACCAGTCATAGAGCGGGCGATGATCTTGAAACTCAAGCGTACAAATCGAATGCGTAATTCCTTCGAGAGCATCAGAAATCCCATGAGCATAATCATACATCGGATAAATACACCACTTGTCTTTTGTCCGTTGGTGAGAAACCTTCATAATGCGATAAATCACCGGATCACGCAGATTGATATTCCCAGAAGTCATATCAATCTTCGCTCGTAAAACACATTCACCCTCTTTAAACTCACCACGTTTCATTTTTTCAAAGAGATCTAAATTTTCTTCGATGCTACGATGTCGATAAGGGCTTTCTTTACCTGACTCCGTCAAGGTTCCACGAGTTGCTCGCGTTTCCTCTGCGGATAAATGACAAACATAAGCTTTGCCTTTTTGAATAAGTTTTACCGCACATTGATATAAATTTTCAAAATAATCAGAGGCGTGAAAAAGTCGATCCCCCCAATCAAAACCCAACCAACGTACATCATCCATAATAGACTTCACGTAAAGATCTTCTTCTTTGGTAGGATTGGTATCATCAAATCGCAAATTGCAAGTCCCGTGATAATCTTTTGCCAAACCAAAATTCAAGCAAATAGATTTTGCGTGACCAATATGCAAAAAACCATTTGGCTCTGGAGGAAAGCGTGTTGCGACTTTCCCGGCATATCGTCCCGTTTCATTATGCTCGTTAATGATGTGTCGGATAAAATTTACAGGTTTTGTATTTTCTTCTTCTGCCATAATTGATAAACTTATCATACATGTACAAAAAATCGAAAATTTTTTTTCAAGGGCACTGAAGGAAATTGTATCAAAGTGAACACTAAAAAAGGACGCCGAAAAGGATTTCAGTCATTACTCGTTGAGCCTTATAAACAGGTTAAACTGGGTTTATTATTTTTAATCTTAAATTTTGTTTTTGCTTTCGCCATCGTCGGTGTTTTTGGTTATTACATCTGGGATATTTATCAAACCATCTCGGCTTATTTTGCGTTATCGCAGCAAGAGAGTATTTTAACGCTGCAAAAATTTATGTGGCCTTTTAGTATCGGCACAGGTTTGATCGTTATTTTTATTTTAGCAACTTTATACGTATCCATTCGATACACGCATGAAATTTATGGTCCCCTTGTTTCCATCCATCGTTATTTGGACGATATTTTAGAGGGAAAAAAACCAACACCTTTACAATTGCGTGAATCCGACCAGCTACAAGACCTCGCTAATAAATTAAATTTAATTTCTGATAAAATAATGAAGAAAAAGGAGTGATGAAAAATGAAATCTCGCGTTGCTACGACTGCTAAAATGCTACAAGACCTTTATCGAAACTTTGATAAGCAAGTCCCCTATTTTCGCCAAAAACTTGGAAGGCCCTTGACCCTCGCCGAGAAAATTTTATTCTCACATTTAGATCAACCGGAAAATGCGACGCTTAAACGTGGGGAAAGCTTTGTGATGCTACGTCCTGATCGCGTAGCTATGCAGGATGCCACCGCACAGATGGCGATTCTCCAATTCATTCAATCAGGGAAGCCCAAAGTTGCTGTTCCCGCTACAGTTCATTGCGATCACTTGATTCGTGCTCATTCTGGGGCAGAAAAAGATATGCAAGTGGCGATGAGTGAGAGCAAAGAAGTTTTTGATTTCTTACAATCAGCTTCGCAAAAATATGGCATCGGTTTTTGGAAACCTGGTTCAGGAATTATTCATCAGGTTATTTTGGAAAACTATGCTTTCCCTGGTGGTCTCATGATTGGAACAGACTCCCATACTCCTAATGCCGGGGGTCTTGGTATGCTTGCGATTGGTGTTGGTGGTGCTGATGCCGTGGATGTTTTAGCAGGAATGCCTTGGGAATTAAAATACCCCAAATTAATTGGCGTACATCTTAAAGGAAAACTTAATGGCTGGACCGCCCCTAAAGATGTCATTCTGAAACTTCTTGGTATCTTAACTGTGAAAGGCGGCACTGATAAAATCGTCGAATATTTTGGTGAAGGAACAACATCTATTAGTTGTACAGGTAAGGGAACCATCACAAACATGGGAGCAGAACTTGGTGCTACTTGTTCCGTATTTCCATTCGATGAACGCATGGTTAAATATCTTGAGACAACTAATCGCAGTGAACTTGCTCAAATCGCCAAAAAATCTTCTGCTCATCTATCAGCCGATTCGGATGTCATCAAAGCTCCCGAAAAATATTATGACCAAGTGATCGAAATTGATTTATCCACTTTAGAACCTCATATCGTCGGACCTCACACTCCCGATCTCGCTCGACCGATTTCAAAATTTGCAGAAGAAATTCGCGAAAAAAATTATCCGGCGAAAGTCTCTGCAACATTGATAGGTAGCTGTACAAATTCTTCTTATGAAGACATTGCTCGTGCCACGCACGTTATTCAACATGCCATCAACAGTGGAATCAAAGCTAAAACAAAATTGATGGTCAGCCCTGGCTCGGATCAAATTTATAATACGATTGATCGTGACGGCATGTTAAAAACCCTCGTCGATTTTGGTGGTGTCGTTTTATCTAATTCATGTGGACCATGTATTGGGCAATGGCAACGCGATGAAATGCAAGGACAACCCAATTCAATTGTCACATCCTTTAATAGGAATTTCCGAGGACGCAATGATTCCAACGCAGAGACACTTGCTTTCATTGGTAGTCCTGAACTTGTTGTCGCTTATGCAATCTCTGGAGATTTAACTTTTAATCCCATGCGAGACTCCGTTGCCAATGCTTCGGGCCAGATGATCAAATTGCAAGAGCCAAAAGGCCCAGAATTGCCTAGTCGCGGGTTTGCGTCGGGTGCTGGCGGTTTTGTTGAACCACCCGAATCAGGCAGTGCTGTTAAAGTTGCTGTGTCTCCAACAAGCGAACGTTTACAACTTTTAGCCCCCTTCAAAGCTTGGGATGGTAAAGATTTTGAGAAAAATATTATTCTCGTCAAAGCTAAAGGCAAATGCACTACTGATCATATTTCTCCTGCTGGTAAGTGGCTTAAATTTCGTGGTCACTTAGATAAAATTTCTGACAACATGCTCTTAGGAGCTATCAATGCTTCTACGGGAGAAGCGGGTAAAGGAAAAAATGTTTTAACGGGTGAGGGTGGAAAAACTTTTTCTGACATCGCAAGAAATTATAAATCGCAAGGCGTGCGTTGGGTCGTGATCGGTGACGAGAATTATGGCGAAGGCTCAAGTCGTGAACATGCGGCGATGAGTCCACGATACTTGGGTGTAAGTTCTGTCATTGTTAAAAGCTTTGCTCGTATTCATGAAACCAATTTGAAAAAACAGGGTGTCTTGGCTTTAACATTTGCGAACCCTAGTGATTATGACAAAATTCAAGACGGTGATCGCATTTCCATCACCGGTCTTTCGCAATTTGCACCGAAGAAAAATATCAAAGTCACATTGCACCATAGCAACGGTCCATCTGAATCTATCGAATGCAAACATTCTTACAACGCTGAACAAATTGAAT